>JACCYR010000082.1 GCA_013696385.1 Acidobacteriota bacterium | reverse complement strand
ATTGAAAATTCACGCCAGCAGATTGCCGATTTGCTTGGCGCAAATGCCGCAGGCGAAATTGTCTTTACTTCCGGCGGAACGGAAAGCAATAATTGGGCGATTTTCGGAACGCTCGAAGCCAATCCGCACAAAAAACACATTGTTACAACTAGGGTTGAACACGAAGCCGTCCGTAAAGTCTGCGAAAAGTTGGAGAAAAATGGTTTTGAAATAACGTGGCTGGAAGTTGACGAAAACGGTTTTTTAGACTTGGACGAACTTAAAAATTCGCTGCGCGAAGATACGGCGATTGTTTCCGTGATGCTTGCCAACAACGAAACGGGAATACTTTTTCCGGTCAAAAAAATCGCGCTCATTGTCAAGGAAAATTCCGACGCGATTTTTCACGTTGACGGCGTGAACGCGGTTGGGAAAGTTCCGGTTGATTTAAAAAATACCGAAATAGATTTATTCAGCGTATCGGGACATAAATTTCACGCGCCAAAAGGTATCGGTGCGCTTTATGTCAGACGCGGCGTTGATTTGCCTTCGTTGTCGATTGGTGGCGGTCAGGAAAACGGCAAACGCGCCGGAACCGAAGCCGTCCATCAGATTGTTGCCATCGGCGCGGCAGCGAAACTCGTCAAAGATTTTTCGGTAATGGAAAAAGTTCATGCCTTGCGCGACAAACTTGAAAACGAAATTTTGAATAAAATTCCAAATTCTCGGTTAAACGGCACAAGCGACGAAGAAAAACGTCTGCCAAATACTTTGAACATTTCTTTCCCAAACCTTAATGGCGAAGCGATTTTGGCGCGGCTCAACGATTTGGGCGTTTGTGTTTCGACAGGTTCGGCTTGCAACGCGGAAACACACACTGCCTCAGATGTTCTGCAAGCGATGAACATTCCGTATTCACAAGCGATGGGCGCGGTTCGCTTTTCTCTGGGAAGATACAATACGGAATTGGAAGTTGATTTCGTATTGCAAGTGCTTCCGAAAATAATCGAAGAGTTAAATGAAATATCGCTTTGATTTTAGCGGAATAGTTCAAATCAAAACTTTTATCCAGCCGTCTTCAACAACAACTTCGTAAGATTCAACCGAGCAACTCGATTTTGTGAAACAATCACCGTTTCTGACATCGAAACGCCAGCCGTGCAGACTGCATTCGACGACGTTGCCGTAAATTTTTGAATCGGCAAGCGGTGCGCCTTTGTGCGGACAAAAGTTTTCAATCGCGTAAAAATTTCCGCCGACGTTGAAAAGCGCAATTTCACCGCCGCCCTTTAATTGAACGGTTGCGCCGCGCCCGGCGGGAACGGCTTCTGCTTTTCCAACGGTTACTTTTTTTCCTTTGCGCTTTGGTTTGCGCCTGTTATTGCAGAATTTTCCCATCTTGATTATGGATTTTAGATTTTAGATTTTGGATTGGCAAATCACGAGCCAAAAATTTTCCCGCTTGCTTTATTTGTTTAAGTCAAACAAAATTATCATAATTGTAAAAGTCAGAGGTTAGTAAAATGGATGAAAAAACCTTTTCGGAAAATGCGCGGAGGCGTTGCCGCGAGATTATGACGCGCAATGTTAAAACGGCAAATCGTCAAATGAGTTTAAGGGAAGTTGCGCGTTTGATGCGTGAAGGCGATATGGGCGCGATGCCAGTTGTCGAAAACGATAAACTTGTTGGGATTGTTACCGACAGAGATATTGTCGTGCGGGCGATTGCCGAAGGTAAAAATGTGGAAACGCAAATTGGCGATGTGATGACGACGGAGATTTTTTCGGCAAAGGAAGACGATTTTGTATTTGATGCAATCCGTCTGATGGGCGACAAACAAGTCCGCCGCATTCCGGTTATTACTGAAAACGGCGAACTTGCGGGAATTATTGCAATGGCGGACATTGCGCTGGAAATGGAAGACGAGCGCGAAATTGCCGAAACTTTGGAAGAAATCTCAAGCGGCGCGGCGTTTTGGAGAAAATAATTTAGCGATTTTAAATTTATGATTGGCGATTGTATAAAGAAACTTCAATCCAAAATCCAAAATCCAAAATCCAAAATCGAAATATGGCTAAATCAATCAATCGTTACTTTCATTTTTTGGCTTCATCAAAAAATACCAAGCCTTCGGGCAGACTTTGGTATCCATCGGCGGACGTTTATCAAACGCCGGACGGCTGGCTTGTCAAGGTCGAACTGGCGGGCGTGTCAATAGAGGAAATCGAAATTGACGTTCAAGGCAATGTGCTTTCAATCGCGGGTTGTCGAAAGGATAAAAGCTGCGCCGTCGGCTTTTCGTATCAGCAAATGGAAATTACTTACAGCCATTTTGAAAAGACTTTGCAGTTTCCCGCATCCATCGAAGGCGCAAGCATCGAGCATAATTTTGACAACGGTTTGTTGATTATTCGTTTGTGGAAAGGAGAAAAATAATATGGTGCAAGTTTTGGAAACAAATCAAACATCAAAAAGGGAATTTGCGGAAATAGAAAAATTAAAATCACAAAAGTAAATTTTTATGGCAGAAGAAAATATTCAAAATCAAACGAAAAATACAGAAAATACAAACTTGCCGCAACAGTTTGAGATTGCGGTTTTGCCTTTGCAAAATACGACGCTTTTTCCTGAAACGGTTGTGCCGCTGGCGGTTGGGCGCGAGCGTTCTGTCAAAGCAGTGGAATTTGCACTGGCGACGGAAGAAAAACTCATCGCCTGCATCACCACAAAATCGGCTGAAATGACCGGACAAGACGCAAAATCGTCTGACCTTTACCAAGTCGGCACAATCGTCAACATCAAGCGAATGATGCGAGCCGAAGACGTTTTGCAATTAATTGTGCAGGGCATTGACCGCGTGCGCGTTCTTGAATGGACGCAGGAAGAACCTTTTTTGAAAGCGAAGGTCGAGATTTTGCCTGAATTAATAATTAAAGACAATCAGGCAGTCGAAGCCTTGAAACGTAACATTCAAGGTCTTGTGCAGCAGGCGTTGGCAATGCTTCCGAATATTCCGCCGGAAATTCGGATGGCGGTAATGTCGCAAACCAATACCGTTCAGCTTTCTTATTTTTTGGCTTCCGTGCTTGATTTGGGCAGTGAAACCGAACAAAAAATGCT
>JACCYR010000078.1 GCA_013696385.1 Acidobacteriota bacterium | reverse complement strand
GTAAGTTACGCGGCGGCGTTTTAGTTTCGGAATAATAAGCTGCACATTCGGGTCGTCGAGACACATGACCGCCGCGCCGTAAAACGGAACTTTGTTAATGAAATCCGTAAAACACTGTACAACATCGTCCATACCTTTGTAAGATTCCATATGTTCTTTATCAATGTTTGTAACGACGGCAAGCGTCGGATTTAACATCAAAAAAGAACGGTCGCTTTCGTCGGCTTCGGCGACGAACCAATCGCTCGTGCCAAGTTTTGCGTTTGAGCCGAGCGTGTCAACCACACCGCCGACAACCGTTGTCGGTTCAACTCCGGCGTGTCCGAGAATTGTCGCAATCATCGAAGTTGTCGAAGTTTTTCCGTGTGTTCCGGCAACCGCTACCGAATACGGTTTTAAGGTCATTAATTCCGCCAGCATTTCAGCCCGCGGAATGACGGGAATTTTGTTTTCCCTGGCAAAAATGACTTCCGGGTTATCTTCTTTTACTGCCGATGAATAAACGACAACCTGCGCGTCGCCGACATTTTCTGCCGCGTGTCCTTCATAAATCTTCGCGCCGAGTTTTTCAAGCCGGTCGGTGTTTTTTGATTTCTTCAAATCCGAACCCGAAACAGTAAAATCCAGATTGCACAAAACTTCGGCAATGCCGCTCATTCCAATGCCGCCGATACCGATGAAATGTATATTTTTAACGTGCCGAAACATTTCGATTTTGGATTTTGGATTTTGGATTTTGGATTTTGTGAAATCTGCAATCTCAAATCTAAAATCAATTTTTCCCTTTTGCTAAATTTTCAATAATATCTACCGTAACTTCCGCCGCGTCCGCTTTCGCCAATTTCTTCGCCGCTTTTTCCATCGCGGTAATTTTTTCGGGCGATTCAATCAAATTAATAATCTCTTTTGCCAAACTTTCACTGCTCAAATCTTTCTGCAAAATCATTCGCGCCGCGCCTTGATTAACTAACGCTTCGGCATTTTTGCGCTGATGGTCGTCGGCGGCAGTCGGCAAGGGAATCATCAGCGCGGCTTTTCCCGCCGCCGCAACTTCGGCGCAAGTTGTCGCACCGGCGCGGCAAATTATCAAATCCGTTTCTGCAAACTGCGAAACCATATCGGAAATATATCGGCGAATGTCCGCCGTTTGCCAATCGTTTTCCGCGTAACTTCTGCGCACGGTTTCAAAATCAAGTTCGCCGGTTTGGTGCGTAATCTGCAATTTATCTTTATAATTCTGCAAATTTCCGAGCGCGTCAACCATCGCCGTATTTATTGCTCGCGCGCCTTGCGAACCGCCGAAAATTAAGAGATTGATTTTTTCGCCTCTGGCTTTCGGCTGAATGTCAAAAAACTCTCGGCGAACCGGATTTCCCGTAACAACGCCTTTTTTGCCAAAAAATTTAACGGCTTCTTCAAAGCTCAACGCGGCTTTTGTAACAAATGGCGCAAGCCTTCGATTGGTAAATCCGGGAAGTGCGTTTGAATCCATCACGAGCGTCGGAATACGCATCAGACTCGCCGTCAAAAGCACCGAACCCGTAACATAACCGCCTGCGCCAACAACTACATCAGGCTGAAATTCCTTTATCAATCTTCGCGCTTCGAGAAAACTTTTCGGCAGAATTATTAAACCTTTGATTTTTTCTGCAAAACCAACGCTTTTTAGTCCTGCGCTGTTTATTAAAGAAAGCTGAAAACCGTTTTCGGGAACAATTTTTGTTTCCAAACCGCGAGCCGTGCCGACAAATAAAACTTTTGATTTGCCGCCATCACGCCGGATAATTTCTTTGGCAACGGCAATTCCCGGATAAATATGTCCGCCCGTTCCTCCGGCGGCAATTAAAACCTTCATAGTAGTTAGTAGTCAGTAGTCAGTAGTCAGTATGTTTCGACTATTTCCTATCTACTATTTTTGAAAACTTTCTATATTTACTTCAAGTCTGTTTTGCCACGCTTTCTTCGTCGCAACTTTTCGTCGTAATTATCATTTCTTACGTCAGCTTTAACATCAACAACTCCCGTGTATTGCGACAAATTCAGCAGAATCCCAACGGCAAACAGTGTAACGACAACCGAAGAACCGCCGTAGGAAATAAAAGGAAGCGGAATGCCTTTGGCGGGCAAAATTGAAATCACGACGCTGATATTAAAAAGCGCCTGCACAATAATTCCCGTAATAATGCCCACTCCGAGAAGTTTCCCAAACCTATCAGGCGCGAGAAGTGCAGCGCGCACGCCGCGCCATAACAGCAAACTGAAAGCTGCGACAACCGCTAATGTGCCGATTAAACCCAATTCTTCACCGACGACGGCAAAAATAAAATCCGAATATGGATACGGCAAATAAAAAAGTTTCTGCTGACCTTTGGCAAAACCTTCCCCGAAAATTCCGCCCGAACCAATCGCATAGAGACCTTGCACAACCTGATAAGCGGCATCGTCAGCGTTTTCCCAAGGATTTAAAAAAGCAAAAATGCGTCCTCGACGATAAGGCGAGGAAATCAGCGCAATTGCTCCAATCAAAAGACAACCGGCGATAACCGAACCGATATGCAGAATCCGCGCGCCAGCCGCAAAATAAACAATCGTAAAAATTGCCGAAAGAATAATAATCGTTCCTAAATCAGGCTCGACCAAAATCAACGCGCAAAGAAATGCAAAAACAGCCGCACAAGGCAGCACTGTTTCTTTTAATTCGCCAATTGTTTCCTCGTTTTTCGTCAAGAAATAGGCGAGAAAAACGGGCAGAGCGATTTTTGCCAGTTCCGAAGGCTGAAACGAATAACCCGAATACCGAATCCAACGCCGCGCGCCGTTGATCGAAGGAAAATTAAAAACACTAAATAAAAGCACAACGGTTAAAGCTAAAAGTCCATAAACGACCCAACTTTTTTGATACCAATGATAATCAATCTTGCTTGACAAATACATCATTGCCAAACCCGCCAACGTAAAGCTAAACTGCTTATAAAAATAAGTAAATTGACTTTCGCCTTGCGTTTCCTTGAGCGCAATCATCGCCGACGCGCTATAAACCATAATTACGCCAAACAGCGCGAGGCTGGCGGCAATCACAAATAAAAACCAATCAATACGGAGTTTTTTAGTCATTTCTCAAATCAATTACATTACCTTTTGCGGGTCGCAATATAAAACAATCACGGTATATTTCTTTTCAAGTTCGGCAAGTTCTTTTTCTTTTTCCTTCCGTGCTTTTTCGTCTTCTTCAAATCCTTGCGAAACGCCGCGGCAGAGCGGCTCAAAAAATTTAATTTCCCGTCCTTTGCTGTCAACCAATTTTTCACCTTCGTATCCGGCTTTGAGTTCGTTTAGTCTTTGTTCGGCAGTTATCACTTCAAAAGTAACAACTTCGCCTTTGTCATTTTCTGTATCCTTTCTGATTTTTGTGTCCGGCTTGATGCCGTCAGGCAAGCGGTCAAATTTCGGCGTTTCTTTTCCTTGATTTGGCATTGTGCTGCTCGCCGCCGGTTTGTTTGTATTCTGCATTTTATCCTTGTCGCATTGCCCTTGACTTTGCCCCACTATAAACACAACAAACACTATCAAAAAATAGATTTTCATATCGCTTTCCTTGCCTGCTTTTTAGAAGTCAGATTTTCAACTGCGCATTTAAAAACCATTCCGCGCTCTTCAAAACTCCTGAACATATCGAAACTCGCGCACGCCGGAGCAAGCAAAACCGCATCACCATTTTCGGCTGACTCAAAAGATTTTCTAACCGCATCCGGCATCGAATCGGCGCGGGTAATCTTTGCGTGATTTTTCAATTGATTTTCAATGTTCTCCGCGTCTTCGCCAATTAAAACCAAAGCGCGAACATTTTCCTTTATCAAACGGACGAGCGGCTGATACGGAGCGTTTTTGCCGCGTCCGCCGAGAATTAAAATTATTTTGCCGTCGCCGTCGCTCAACGCTTCGAGTGCTTTCGCGCTCGCATCAACGCTGGTCGCTTTTGAATCGTTGAAAAACTTCACGCCTTCGATTTCCGCAACAAATTCAATGCGATGCTCAACGCCTTTGAAATTTTTCACCGTTTCCCGCATTGAATCAAGCGACGCGCCGCACGCCAGACCTGCCGCCAAAGAAGCCAAAACATTTTCGACATTGTGCAATCCGCGCAGGAAAATATCGTCGCATGTTGTCAAAACTTTTTCCTTGCCACCGGCGCGGCAGATTAAATCTCGTCCGCGCAAAAACAAACCTTCGTCCAATTCTTTTTTCACGCTGAAAAATGTAATGTTCGCTTTCAAACCTTTCGCCCAACTCAAGGTGATTTCGTCGTCAGCGTTTAAAATTGCCACATCGTCCGCCGTTTGGTTGATAAACAATCGGTGTTTGGCGGCGGCGTAATCGCTGAAAAAATCGTAGCGGTCAAGATGATTCGGCGTAACATTTAAAGCAACCGCGACATTCGAGTGAAAGTCTTTAATCGTTTCAAGCTGAAAACTTGAAAGTTCCACTACTGTCCAACCGTCTTCACGCGAACTTTCCGCTAATGAAACAAGCGGCGTTCCGATATTTCCGCCAATCTGCACCGGAATTCCCGCGTTTTTCAAAAGTTCGCCGATTAAAGTCGTTGTCGTCGTTTTGCCATTTGAACCTGTTATTCCAACGATGCGACCTTTGATAAATCTAAAGCCGAGTTCAACTTCGCCAATAACTTCGCTGCCTTTGCGCTCAACATAACGCGCCGGAATCACGCCCGTCGGAATACCCGGACTGATAACTACCAAATCAATCTGGTCAAGCAGCCACGAAGGAATTTGTCCGTCAATCAAACCAATTTTTTTATTTTTCAAAGAACGTGCTTCGTCCGTCCAATCTTTAATCGGCTTTTTGTCGTGAAGCGCGACCACCGCGCCACGTTCCACCAAAAATTCGGCAGACATTACGCCGGATTTTCCCGCGCCGAGAACTAAAGTTTTTTTACCTTGCAATTTCATTGCGGTCTTAGGTCTTTGGTTTTTGGTCTTTGATAATTTTAGTTTCCATATTGAATGTTCCGATTGAACGAATATATGCGTTAAGTTTTGGTGTTAGTTCATTAATAATCAAACTTAATCCGTTAATTTGTGTTTGCACCAAAAGTTTTCTTTTGTATGCGCGACGAAGCCAATGTCTTGTTTCATATAAAGAACCTCTACTAATTTTGAGAAAGCGGGAATAATCCTTATCAGTTCCACGCCCACTTCCTTCTGCGATATTTGCTCCAATACTATCCGTTGAACGAATAAGTTGTTTTCCAACCGTATCTTGCGCTAAATGATTCCACTCAAAAACAATAGACCAAATTTCATCAGCAAGTTTTTCCGATAACTGATAAATTTCTAAATTTTCAAAATTCGTCTTTTGCATATAATTTCTTCAAAAGCCAAAGACCAAAGACCAAAAACCATTTA
>JACCYR010000064.1 GCA_013696385.1 Acidobacteriota bacterium | reverse complement strand
TTCTTTGAAAACTTCTTTGCAAAAGCCGTTGATAATCAGCGAAATTGCGTCTTCCTGCGAGATTCCGCGCTGCTGCAAATAAAACAGTTGGTCTTCGCTGATTTTTGAAGTCGTCGCTTCATGTTCGACACGCGCCGTGTTGTTCATTACTTCGATATACGGAAATGTGTTCGCGTCGCATTTATCGCCAATCAGCATTGAATCGCACTGCGTATAATTTCTCGCACCTTCCGCCTTCGGCATAATTTTTACAAGTCCGCGATAACTATTGTTGGATTTTCCGGCAGAAATTCCTTTGGAAATAATTGTCGAACGCGTATTTTTGCCGAGATGAATCATTTTCGTTCCCGTATCGGCAACCTGCTTGTTGTTCGTCAGCGCAACCGAATAAAATTCGCCGATGGAATTGTCGCCCTGCAAAATTACCGACGGATATTTCCACGTAATCGCGCTTCCGGTTTCAACCTGCGTCCACGAAATTTTCGAGTTTTTGCCGCGACACGCGCCGCGTTTCGTGACAAAATTATAAATTCCGCCAACGCCTTCTTCATCTCCGGCATACCAATTCTGCACGGTCGAATATTTGATTTCGGCATCGTCCAGAGCAACGAGTTCGACAACCGCCGCGTGAAGTTGGTTCGTATCAAACTGCGGCGCGGTGCAGTTATGAACGGCAAAACCTTTCACCAAATAGCTGTGCGTCTCATTAACGTCAATATTGAAAACCAAATCGTCAAATGCTTCGCGCGTAATTTCACGAATCGGCACGATAAAATGAGTTTCGGTTTCGCGCACCATATCCCATTTTTTGTTTTCTGTATAACCGACTTGATAAAGCGGATTGCGATTAATGATTCGTTCAGGTTGTTGCTTGGAAAATACTGCTTCGCCGCCTTCGCGGACTTGAACCCATGCTTGAATATCGAGTTTATTCAAAAGCATTTGAACTTGACGCGCAAGCGTTTCCGAAGCCGTGCAGAAACGAATCATTCTCGAATTTTCGCGCTCGGAGATGTTTCCGTCGCCAGCTAAATAAGCGTCAAGAAAAACTTTCGCTTGACTTGGCGAAATGTTCATCAATTCAGGACTCAACGCTTTTGTCGTCGCCCCTTTGCCGCAATGTTTCGCAAACCAATCCGACATTTCTTCAGAATAAAACTGCACGTTTGTGCCGTGTCGTTCTTGATTCTCAACAACATAAGCGCGTTTGCCCGAAAGTTGTTCAGTCAATTCTTTCGTGCGCTGAATTAAATTTTTCTCGACAATTCCAAAAGCAAAAGAATTTACAAATTGCTTGTTGGCTTTGTTGAAACAGGTTGAGCCTTCCGCCAAGTAATAACCCAAAAGTTCAAGTTCGGCATCGTTGAAAGCCGTCGAATCCTGATGCTGCAATTTTGGAACTAAAACAAAATCTCCTGCTTCGAGTTCGTCGGCTTTGATAAATTTTGGTTCGGCTTTCAAAAGTTTTGCCGTCGAAACTTCAGGCAGCCAATTTTCTTTACGCGGTTGGCGTTTCGTCAAAACATCTTTTCTTTTAATCGCATAAACCGGATGTTCGGGTGTGAGTTGAAATGAATTGTAGCGCGACATCGGGCGCACCGTAATCATCTCGCCTTTGAATGGTCGCACCATCGCGGCGCGGACTCTTTGCAGTTTGCCGTTATGGTCATAAACTTTGTCGCCCGCTCTTATTCCTTCGATATTTCGCCAGCCCGTCGCCGTCAAAACCTGCTCGCCCGCCGGATGACAACCTTCATTATACGCAACGTAACCGCCTTCTTCGGCAACAATTAAAGTGCGTTCAAACTGTCCCGAATCCTGCGTGTTAATTCGGAAATAAGTTGAAAGTTCCATCGGACAACGCACGCCTTTTGGAATAAAAACGAACGAACCATCGGAGAAAACCGCCGAATTTAAAGCCGCATAATAATTATCCGAAGTCGGCACAACCGAGCCGAGATATTTTTTGACGAGTTCCGGGTAATCAGCGACCGCTTCGGTGAACGAGCAGAAAATCACGCCCGCTTCGAGCAGTTTTTTCTTATACGTCGTCGCCACCGAAACTGAATCGAACACGGCATCAACCGCGACGTTTGCCAGCATTTTTTGTTCGGTTAGCGGAATGCCGAGTTTCTCAAAAGTCTTCAAAAGTTCCGGGTCAACTTCGTCCAAACTCTGCTTTTTCTGCTTTTGTTTCGGCGCGGAATAATAACTGATATTTTGAAAATCTATCCGCGGATAATCAAAATTCGCCCAATAATCAGGTTCAGCCATTTTCAGCCAATGCCGATAAGCCTTCAGACGAAACTCCAATAACCAGACAGGTTCGTTTTTTTTCGCCGAAATCAGACGAACCGTGTCTTCCGACAAACCTTTCGCAATCGTTTCCGTTTCAATGTCGGTTGTAAAACCGTATTTATACTCTCTGTTTGCTAATAATTCTTGTGTTGCTGTACTCATATTTTTTCTGTATTAAATTTTATGGACACAATTTCTTTGACCAATCCGTGCGATCTCGCACGCACTTAAACTGTTTTCCTAATTGCACAAATTCATATTTCTCCGCGTTTTTATTAAATTCGACGCGGTAGCGCGTGCCTACCAGCGAATCGTCTTCATCAACCTTATAGGTTGCCAAAACGACAATTTTATTTTTTCCAAAATCAAAAATCTCAACGCTCGTCGGCGTTTCGCTGACCGCATCATCAGAAGCCCTTAAAACATTCAAAGCGCATTGTTTCGGCGTTTCGGCGCACGATCGCAGACGCACGCGGCTCAATTCCACCCGCGCAAACGCATCGGCATTTTTCACCGCCCAGCGTGAAGTTTTCTGTCCAAATCCGACTTGCACAAAAGCGAAAATCACCACCAACCATAAACCAAAAAAAAATTTATAACTTTTCATTGCATTTATCTCAAACCGAAACATGACGATTTTTTAAACCCTGAATCCGATGAAACCGCTCGTCAACTTTTGCTTCCGTGCCGACCAGCTGCGCCAGTGTGATTTGCGAAAGCGCGTCCTGCACAATTTCGTGAAGCCCAACAATCACCGGACGAATACCGCAATCGCCATTGTGAACACACGAATCAAGAATGCCCGTGTAGCTTTCGCAATGCGTGTTTATTTCGTCTGCGTCCAAAATTTTAATGACTTCGCTCAAATGAATTTCGCCCGGCGGACGCGCCAAACTGTATCCGCCTTTTGTGCCGCGAATTGCCTGCACAAAACCGGCTTTATTCAGAAGCCACATTAATTTTCCCGCGTTTGCCGCCGAAATTCCCTCGCGCCCGGCAATTTGCGGCAACGTCAAAGATTCGCCTTTGCCTAAAGCCGCCAGCTGCACCAAACATCTGAGTCCGTATTCTTCTTGGGCTGAAATTTTCATCGTTTTTTACTCAATCTAAATTTATTAAGTAATAATAAGAATCGCAAATCTTTACTTTTATGTCAAGATTAGCAGATTAGTAAAATGTTTGTAATTAAACGCAATTTTGCTTTTTGTCAATCCCGTCTGACAAAGTGTGTTGGCGGCAACTAAAATTCATAAGTCAATTTGAAGAAATTCGCAAACTGTTGGAAAATTCAATAATGTCCAATCAGTTTGGAGAATAAATTTGTCAGAAAAAATCTATCGTGATTCGGTTCACAACATCATTCGTCTGGAAACCGATACAGCCGAGGGAAAGCTTTTGGTTCGGCTGATTGACACGGCGGAATTTCAACGGCTGCGGCGCATCAAGCAGCTCGGACTCGCGCTTTTCGCTTATCAGGCGGCGGAACATTCGCGCTTTACGCACAGTTTAGGCGCGCTTCATCTTGCCACGCGCACGTTAGACAAACTCAAGACGAAATACGCAATTTCAAACGAAGCGCAAACTGCCGTCCGCGTCGCCGCGCTTCTGCACGACATCGGACACGGTGCGTTTTCGCACGTTATCGAAACAATTCTGAATTTTCATCACGAAAATTTTACGATTGAAGCAGTTTTGAGCGATGACACGGAAGTTGGACAAGTTCTGCACAGATTTTCTCCAAAACTAGCGGAAGATGTCGCCGACATTATTCGCGGAAATTTTCGCCCGATGGCTCTGGCGCAGCTTGTTTCATCGCAGCTTGACGTTGACCGAATGGATTATCTCTTACGCGACAGTTTGATGACGGGCGCGAAATACGGCATTTACGACATTGAATGGATAATAAAATCGCTCGAAATTGACGAGAAATGCGACCGGCTGTATGTTTCGGGGCGCGGCATTTACGCCGTCGAAGATTATCTGCAAGCACGTTATTATATGTTTCGGCAAGTTTATTTTCATCGCGTTTTGCGTTCGGCGGAAACCGTTTTGCGTTCGCTGCTGCGCCGCGCTTTGGAACTTTTTCAAAGCGGAAAAAGCGTCTGGTTTGCCAAAGAAACGCCGTTTGAGAAAATTCTGAAGGGCGAAAAACTCTTTTTAAAAGAACATCTCGAATTGGACGACTCGGACGTGATGTTTCATATTAAACAATGGCAAAATTCCGATGATGAAATTTTGGCGGATTTGTCAAAGCGTTTCTTAAATCGCAAACTTTTCAAGATTTTTGACCTTGATATGCCGGAAAATGAACGGCAGGAATTTCTCGACAAAGCGCGAAAATTGGTTGAAAATGCGGGCTTTGACGCTGATTATTATTTTGCAGAAGACCGCGCGGGCGACGTGCCGTATTATTTCTACACAAAAAATGCAGCCGAACCGAAAAATCTGATTTATGTCGAAGAAGGTTTTTCGCATCCGCAAATCAAAGAAATTTCGGAAGTCAGCGCGGCAGTGCGCGGCCTGCAAAAAGAGTATAAAATTCACCGCGTTTGTTTTCCGCCAGAATTAAAGAAAGAAATTGCAAAACTTTATCACAAAAATTAAATGTTTGAAACAACCATTAGCACGGATTAACACGGATTTATTAAAAAAAAATAATCTGTCTAAATCTGCGTTAATCGTTGTTTTCTTTCTTTCCTTAACTTTCCCGGTCGCAGCTCAAAAACTAGCCGTTTTAGTTCCTGAGAAAACTGCACAAAGCACACAATTTGCCGAAAAACTCAAAACTTCCCTTTCGCCAAATTTCAAAATTTTGGACGATTCTTTAAGCGAAATCGCGTTTCTTTCCGCCAAACACGAAAAACCTTTCAATCTTTCGCTCGAAGACGCGAAAAACGTCGGCGCGGCAATCGGCTGTGATTACTTTCTGCTGATAAAGGCGGAAAATTTAGTTCGGTATTCGTTTGAACGAAAAGAATATCAGGAATCTTACGCTGCCGTTTATGCGATAAGTTCGCGGACAGGTCGGCTCGTTTTTTGGAAACTCGCGGGCGACGAAGCGGAAAACGCGGAAACAGCCGACAGGGAATTGTTTGCTTCAATAAATGATTTGGCGGCGGAAATTTCCGACAAACTAAAAAGCACGACCAAAGAAGAATTAAACGAAAAGCCTGCGCCAAAATTAGAGGAATTACCAGCCGAAGATTCGCCCGAAGCCAAAAACTTTCGTCCGCCTTTGCCGTATCGACGCATCAAACCGCCATACACGCGCATAGCCTATCTTTACAGCGTTGAAGCGACGGTTGATATTGAAATTGATGTGGGCGAAAACGGCAAAATTCTGCGAGCGGAAATCGTTCGTTGGGCGGGTTTTGGTTTGGACGAGTCGGTTGATAAAACCATCCGCAAAATGAATTGGCGACCGGCGAGCCGCTACGGAAAATCTCTGCCGATGCGTGTTTTGCTGCGCTATAATTTTAAGAAAATCGAACCCGAAGAACAGCAGTAAATCGAAGAAAGAATTATTGCCCGCGAAACACGCTAAAAACACGAAAGGAAAATCAAACTCAAAAAATCTTTCATATATTTCGCGTGTTTCGCGGGCAAATATCTTTGAAAGTTATTTTAAACCTGCACTAAATCATTTTTCATTTTCAAGCAATTCTTTTGCTTCCAAAAGACTTTTCAAATGCGCTTCGCCAACATCAGGATACTGCAAATTCAATGATTCCATTTTGTTGATGACAATGTTTGAAACCACGACGCGCGTGAACCATTTATGATCGGCAGGCACAATAAACCACGGCGCGTCCCTTGTGCTGGTATTTTGCAAAGCGTCTTGGTAAGCGTGCATATAGTCGTCCCAAAAATCGCGCTCTTTTACATCTGCCGCCGAAAACTTCCAATTCTTTTCCGGTGTGCTGATGCGTTTTAAGAACCGCTCTTTCTGTTCTTTCTTTGATACGTTAAGAAAAAATTTCAAAACGTGGATGCCGTTTTTCGCCAGATAAGTTTCAAAATGGCGAATCTGCTGAAAGCGTTCCCGCCAAATGTCTTTGTCGTTTTTCACTTTTTTGGGCAATTGCTGAAACTGCAAAATTTCGGGATGCACGCGCACAACTAAAACTTCTTCATAATAAGAACGGTTGAAAATTCCGATGCGCCCGCGTTCCGGCAATTTCTTCATCGAACGCCACAGATAATCGTGGTCGAGTTCTTCTACGGAAGGCTGTTTAAAGGAAGTAACTTCACAGCCTTGCGGATTCAAACCGCTCATCACGTGCTTAATTGCGCTGTCTTTGCCCGCCGCGTCCATCGCTTGAAAAATTATCAAAAGTGCGTGCGTGTTCTGCGCGTAAAGAACAACCTGGAGTTCAGCCAATCGTTCAACGTCTTTCTCCAAATCTCTGACCGCCAACTGCTTATCTTTGTAATCGCCGGTAAAATCGGTTTGGTGGTTTTTTAAATTTAGCTTTTTGCCTTCTGGCACGAGAAATTTTTCAATGTTCATATTTTTTAGAGTAAGTTAGAAAACAAATCTTCGATATTGTATCAAACGGCGGCAGTTATTCAGATGTGCTGTTGACAGTTTTCCAATGCGGCGATTTCCACTTTCGGCAAGTTTTTTCAAAACAAAAAAGTTTTGAGTTCCAACTTTAGTTGGAACTCAAAACTTTTTTGTCTAATCTAATTCTGCACGGCTACAATGTTAATAGGAAAAATACTATGTCAGCAAAATTTAATTACGGACAAATTCAAGGAGTGAAAGGCAACATTTTTGTTACCGAAGATTTCATATTTGCTGTCGAAACTATGGCGGAGCGTTTGGAAACAAAGCCGGAATATGTGCTTGCCGCGATGAGTTTTGAAACCGGCGGAACTTTTAATCCCGCCACTGAAAATCCGATTGGCGCAACCGGTTTAATTCAATTTCTAAAAGCGACGGCAAAAATTCTCGGAACAACGACCAACAAGTTAAAAAGTATGACGGCGGTTGAGCAACTCAAATATGTCGAAAAGTTTTTCAGTCCGTTTGCCGGAAAACTCAGCTCGCTCGAAGCGGTTTATACGACGATTCTCTCAGGCTCGCCGAAAAAATCAGATGCCGTTCTCTTTAAGGTCGGCACGCCGGAATACAAATTAAATCCGCTTGATTGGAATAACGACGGTGAAATTACGGCGCGTGAAGCAGCGACAATCGTTAGCGCAAGATTGTTCGGCGGTGTCAAAACCGTTCAGCAGCGACTTCTGGATATTGGAATCGTTCCGGCAGATTTGCAAACCGGATTTGCGGACGGGAAATGGGGAATAAATACTTCACGGGTTTTGGCTAAATTTCAAAAATCAAGAGGTCTTGCCGCGACGGGTTTGATGGATGAAGCCGCGGGTTTTGCATTGTTTCCCAACACTCTTAATAAAACGAAAACCATCGTTTTGAAAAACGGCAGCAGAGGCGAACTTGTTAAAAAACTGCAGGATTCTCTGGTTACGCTCGGTTATCTAAAAATGGAAAATATCGGCGGCAGTTTTGGCACTTTCGGACGGCAAACGCAAACCGCCGTCGAGATACTGCAAAAGCATCTGGGCATTTTGGTAACAGGTAAATTTAGTGCCATTGAGCAAAAAGCGATTGATTCTATCAAGGCGGGAATTGCAAAAGGAAATCCGAATTCGCAGCTTATCAAAGTCATCCAAAACCGTCTGGTCAAACTTAAATTTATGACGCAAGCCGAGGTTGATTCGGGTTACGGCATTTTCGGTCTGCAAACCGAAGCGGCGGTTAAAAAATTCCAACGTGCAAACGGACTTCAGGAAAGCGGAATTGTCGAGGCAGTAAGTTTTAAGAATTTGTTTAACCGGATTTTGCCTGATAAAACGGCAGAATCCGATAGTTTCCCTGCCAAAGACGGCGAGCATTATTCCGTTGTATCCGGTATTTTGATGATTGAAAATCTGCAAGCCAAGACTGCCGAAGTTGCCGATAATTATTTTGCGATAACGGGCAGCAAACTTATTGTAACGAGCGGTTATCGTCCGCCTGACCGCCAAGCGTCCGCAATTTATAACAAATTAGTTATTGAAGGCGAGGCGAAAGTCAGAAGTTTATACAAAAACAAATCGGCAATTGATGAGGTTTTAACAGCGTTTCGGGCAAACAAAGGCAATCCGGCAGTCGCGGTGGAAGCGATGAGAAAGGTGATTGAAAATCAAATTACGCGGCAGCCTCCGGTTTTTATCTCCAATCATCTTCTCGGCAATGCAATCGATATTCGGAAACTGGCGACAAATTTTAATTCTCTCAAAAAAGCTGTCAATCAAGCCGGCGGACGGTTAATTGTCGAAGGCGACCATTATCACGTTGAATTAGACTAATCTTGATTTGCTCTAGATGGCAATCGGTGCCGCGATAGGCGGATGCGATTGATAATCTGTTATTTCAAAATCGTCAAATTGGTAATCGAAAATTGAAGCGGGCTTACGCTTAATTACTAATTGCGAAAACGGATAAGGTTCGCGTGTTAATTGCAGTTTTACCTGCTTAAGATGATTCAGATAAATATGGCAATCACCGCCCGTCCAAACGAAATCGCCGACCTGTAAATTGCATTGTTGAGCAATCATCTGCGTTAGTATTGAATACGATGCCAGATTATAAGGAACACCGAGAAAACTGTCGGCTGACCTTTGATAAAGTTGGCAAGACAACTTCGCATCTGAAACATAAAACTGAAAAAGCACGTGGCACGGCATCAACGCCATCTCTTCGAGTTCGCTGACGTTCCAAGCCGAAACAATTAAACGCCGCGAATATGGATTGTGTTTGATTTGTTCAATCACATCGGCGATTTGATTGATAACGCGCCCGTCTTTTGTTTCCCACGCCACCCATTGTTTGCCGTAAATCGGACCTAAATCGCCGTTTTCCTTCGCCCATTCATTCCAAATAGAAACGCCATTATCGTTTAAATATTTCGTGTTCGTATTGCCTTTCAAAAACCACAAAAGTTCGTGAATAATCGAGCGAAAATGTAGCTTTTTTGTGGTAACGGCGGGAAAACCCTTTTGTAAATCAAACCGCATTTGATAACCGAAAGTTGATATTGTGCCAACGCCCGTGCGGTCTTTGCGGCGCGTTCCACACTCTAAAATATGTTTTAGAAATTCTTGATATTGTTTCATTCGATTTTTGATTTTAGATTTTGATTTGCGATTTTTATTGAAAGTTTAGCCGCAAATTTGTCGAAAGCAAACTCAAAAGTTACTATACTTGTTTGCAATTCCAAAAACGAAAAAATTATGTCAGGAAAATTAGAAGTCAGTTTCAACTCGCCGCAATGCGGTTGGATGTCAATTGGTTTTGACGATGGCGCAACCAAATTTCATACAACGACGGCACACGCGCCGCACGAGCAGGCTTTGGCGGAACTTTTGCTGGTTTTGTCAGATTTGCTTAATAAAAATTCGGCGCAGAAAAAATATGTTTTGCAATGGAATCGCAATCCCGAAGAATTTGATTTTCGTTTCGTGCGCGAAGGTGAAAATGTTCTGCTGGAAATTTACCAATATCCGACCAAAGAGCGCGAATCAACCGAGCGCGAGTTGGTTTATTCACATCAGGGAAAAGTAAAGGATGTTTGCGCGGCGTTTGCTGAAACATTTAATCAACTTTACGCTGACCACGAAACCGACGAGTTTGAGCAGAATTGGCGACAGCCTTTTCCGTTGGCGGAATTTGAAAGATTTAGTAAGTTGATAAATAGTTTATAATAAAAACGGGGTAAAAATATGAGTCAAATTGTTTTATCGCAAATCGAGCAAAATATCTTGCAGCTTCCCGTTGATGAGCAGCTTTTGCTTATTTCGCAGGTAGCGGAAAAATTACGCAAAAAGGTTGAAACCCAAACGGATTTTGAAAATCAATTGTCGGGGATGGCGAACGATGCAAACATTCAGCGTGAATTAAAAGAGATTGAAGAAGATTTTCGCCAGACGGAACTTGACGGTTTAGAGCAATGATTCAGCGCGGAGAAATTTATTTTGTTGATTTAAATCCCGTAAAAGAACGCGAATAATCAGGTCAGCGTCCTGTTTTAGTTTTGTCAACTGACAGCATCAACAAACTGCCTTTAGTTGTAACTGTCATTGTCGGCACGAAAGGCGAGAATGTGCCGCGAGATTATCCGACAAATGTTCGAGTTTCGGCGAAAGAAAGCGGTTTGCCGATGGAAACTGTATTTTTATGTTTTCAGATTCGTTCGATTGACGCGAAGCGTTTTCCTGCACAAGCAGCAGGAAAAATTTCAGATGAGAACTTAGAAAAAATTGAAAATGCCGTCAGGCATTGCCTTGGATTGTGAAAGAGAAACTCTTAGATTTACTTGCCTGCCCAAGCTGCGGCGGCGATATTTTGCTTGCGTATGCCGGTAAATACGAAGAAAAGGAAATTATTGAAGCCGTTTTGACGTGCAGAAAATGCGACCGTGAATACAAAGTTGTGCGCGGCGTTCCGCGTTTTGCCGCACTTGATAAAATCGAGCAGGACAAAGCCGAAACCGCCGAAAACTTCGGCTGGCAGTGGACGCATTTTACGCAGACAGATAAAAAATACGCCGAACAGTTTCTCGGTTGGCTGCAGCCCGTTAAAGAAGAATTTTTCGCGGGTAAAATTGTTCTCGAAGGCGGTTGCGGCAAAGGTCGACACACGAGCCTTGCGGCAAATTGGGGCGCAAAAGAAGTCGTCGGCATTGATTTGAGCGCGGCGGTTGAAACAGCTTTTCAAGCGACAAAAGATTTGCCGAATGTCCATATTGTTCAAGCCGATATTTACAAACTTCCGTTTAAAAAAGTTTTCGATTACGCTTTTTCAGTCGGTGTTCTGCATCACACGCCCGACCCGAAAAAATCTTTTGTATCGCTTGCATCGAAAGTGAAAAAAGGCGGCGCGATTTCGGCGTGGATTTACGGCGCGGAAAATAATGAATGGATTACAAACTATGTTTCGCCGATGCGCGAAAAATTCACTTCGCGCCTGTCGCAGCCGACGCTTTATCAACTTTCAAAACTCCCGACCTTTGGCGTATTTCTGGCGACAAAGCTGATTTACAAACCTGCCAACGCGCTTGCGAAACCGCTTGCCGACAAACTTTTTTACAACGATTATTTGTATTACATTTCGCGTTTCGGCTGGCGCGAGCAGCACAATAT
>JACCYR010000063.1 GCA_013696385.1 Acidobacteriota bacterium | reverse complement strand
AACTAAAGGTTGGCTGTTTGTTGGCAAACAGCCAACCTTTAGTTGGAACTCAAAACACGCCCGTAAATCCAATCCAAATCCGCTCGAAATCTTTCGCTTATAATTAAATTTCAAGTATTTACGCCGGAACTTTCCGCGCTGTTTCTCTATCCCAATTGCGATGTTGGGCAATGGCGTTGATAAAATCCTTCGCCGCCGTTTTCGCGCCGTTTTCGCTCAAGATAACGGCTTTGTCGTCTTTGGCTCGTCCGGCGTATGTTTCATTTTTGATAAAATCAACGCCCGCGCCGCTCGCGGCAATCGCTTTGCAGTGGCGAAACGCTTCGTTGACAAACTCAATCGCGTCCGGCTCGTCCGTTAAAGCCTTTGCGCTTTTTTCGCCGTCTGGAATATAAACCGCGTCAAACAAAACCGAAGCGACTGTCCGCAAGGCGTGGTCAACTTTCATTTTCTCGCCGTTTGCGCTTTTTGCCGAGTTCGATTTCAGACCGATAATTTTTGCCGTCGCGCCTTCTTTTTCGAGCGCGGCTTTCATCGCTTTGACATCGGCAGCGTTGAAACCGTCGGCAACTAAAAACGCGATTTGACGAGTTTTTATCGTGTCTTTAATCGTGTTTGCCATACTCAAAGCCGCGTCTTTTTTAAGCCCGCCGGTCTTTTTCGGCTTCGATTCATAATTTTTGGGATTGGCGTCTGCCGGATAACTGTGATTTATCGGTGAATCGAGTTTTGCGGGAATCTCGATGCCGAGATTATCGGCAACGCGCTGCGCCAAACTGTCGTCAATTTGTTTGAGAATATAAACCATCCGCGAGCGAATCGCGTCCACCTCGACTTTGCCGAGTTCAAAACTCAAAGCGTTGACGATGTGCGTTTTTTCGTATTCGGCTTGGCTGTTATAGAAAAGCGCGGCTTGCGTGAAATGGTCGCGGAAACTGTCGCTGCGGACGCGGATTTTGCGCCCGTCAATTCTTTCTTCAAAAGTGTGCAAACCGCCGTCCTTAATCATCGCTTGAAACGGACAGCCGCCCGCTAAACTGTTTGGTTCATACGACACGCGACCTTTGTTAATCATCTGACGCATTCTTGAATCGCGCTGGTTGTTGTCAAGCGGCGCAAGCGGGCGATTTATCGGAATTTCGTGGAAATTCGGTCCGCCCAAACGCAAAATTTGGGTATCGAGATATGAAAACAGACGACCTTGCAGCAATGGATCATTTGAAAAATCAATGCCCGGAACAATGTGCGACGGACAAAAGGCGACTTGTTCGGTTTCAGCGAAAAAGTTGTCGGGATTGCGATTCAAAACCATTTTACCGATTCTTTGCACCGGAACGAGTTCTTCGGGAATGATTTTTGTCGCGTCAAGCAAATCAAAATCAAATTTATGTTCGTCTTTTTCCGGCACGATTTGCACGCCGAATTCCCATTCGGGATACGCGCCGTTTTCAATCGCTTCCCACAAATCGCGGCGGTGAAAATCGGCATCGAAACCCGAAATTTTCTGCGCTTCGTTCCACGCTACCGAATGAACGCCGAGAAGCGGTTTCCAGTGGAATTTGACAAAATGCGCTTTGCCTTCCTTATTGATAAAACGGAAAGTGTTAACGCCGAAACCTTCCATCATTCTAAACGAGCGCGGAATTGCTCTATCCGACATCACCCACATAATCATATGCATTGATTCGGGCATCAGTGAGGTGAAATCCCAAAAAGTATCGTGCGCCGAAGCCGCTTGCGGAATTTCGTTGTGCGGTTCGGGTTTGACCGAGTGAATCAAATCGGGAAATTTAATTGCGTCCTGAATAAAAAAGACGGGAATGTTGTTGCCGACAAGGTCATAATTGCCTTCTTCGGTATAAAATTTGACGGCGAAACCGCGCACGTCCCGCGCCAAATCGGTTGAGCCGCGAAAGCCGGCAACGGTTGAAAAACGCACAAAAACCGGCGTTTTCTTGCTTGGGTCTTGCAGAAATCCGGCTTTTGTATATTTCGTCATTGATTTATAAACCTGAAAATAACCGTGTGCGCCCGCGCCGCGGGCGTGAACGATGCGTTCGGGAATGCGCTCGTGGTCAAAATGCGTGATTTTCTCGCGCATTATAAAATCTTCCAGAAGCGTTGCGCCGCGCTCGCCGTCTTTTAGCGAATTTTGGTTGTCATTTATGCGTAATCCTTGGTTGGTTGTTAAAAACTTATCCGTTCCATCTTCAAAGTCTTGCGACAACTGTTCAATTTTTTCGTTGGTCACTTTTTTTGTTTGTTTTTTATCAGCCATACTTCTCCTTTATTCTAAATGATTTTAAAATTTCTATCTGACAATTTTTTGTTCGTGATTTTAATTTTAGCAAATCGTGAAAACATAATGAAGCGGGAGTTTCAGAATGTAAAAGGTAAAGATTTTGCAAACTTTTTCATTCTATCGCGCATCTATTTGTTAGTTTTTAAGCAAAAGGTTAATAAAAAATGAAAAGAACGAAAATAATTTTATTCGGCTTGATTATTTTATGGCTTTCGGCGGCTGGTGCGTTTGCCCAGGAATCGAAAATCGTTAAAACCGATTTGAGTCAAGCGGAAATTGACCGCATTGTCAAGGCTTTTACGGCAAAAGAAGGCGAATTTCGAGATGCGTTGACGCAGTATGTGTTTTACCGAAATGCGAATATTCAAACAATCGGGATGGGCGGACAAGTTACCGGAGTTTATCGCCGCGATTCGTTTATGTCTTTGGGCGCAGACGGTAAACGGACGGAAAAAATCGTGTTTTTTCCGATTCCGACAATCAAAGAAATTACTATTACGCCCCATGATATTGAGGATTTAGGCGGCATTAATCCGTTTGCGCTTAACCCGTCATTTGTTTCGCTTTACAACTTTAATTATGTTGGCAAAGAGCATATTGACGAACTCGATTTGTATGTTTTTGATGTGTCGCCGAAAGTGATGCCCGACCCGAAATCGAAGATAAGACTTTTTTCGGGCAGAGTTTGGGTTGACGATAAGGATTTGCAAATCGTCAAATCGAAAGGCAAAGCCGTTCCCGAAACTAAGCAAAGCAGGTATCCGGTAGTTGAAACTTGGCGCGAAAATATTGACGGAAAATATTGGTTTCCGGCTTATTCGACTTCCGACGATGAACTCGTTTTCGATAGCGGTCAGGCGGTTAAATTAAAAATGCGCGTGCATTATAAAGATTATGCACAGGGCAGAAGCGAGGTTAAAGTTTTAGACGAGGATGAAACACCGCCGGAAAATCCGGCTCCGAGTCCGACACCGAAGAAACCGTAAATAATGGAAAACTGAAAATGGAAAATGGAATCATAAATTTTCCGTTTTCCATTTTTCGCTTTCCATTGATAACTCTTTCGCAATCTTCCCGCGAACACTTTTCAGTAAACCCGGCAAATCATTTTCCGTTAAATTTTTCGTTTCAATCGGCGGAAGCAAAACCATTTCAATCGTTCCGGCGTAAGCCGCGCCGGTTTTTTTGCCCATCATCGAATCCGTATTTTTTATCGCTACAGGAACAATCGGCGCGGCGGTTTGCAAAGCAAGATGAAACGCGCCTTTTTTAAACGGCAGAAGTTCGCCCGGCAAAGCGC
>JACCYR010000061.1 GCA_013696385.1 Acidobacteriota bacterium | reverse complement strand
GTCTTTCCGTAATAAGAAACAAGTCTTTGTTCGATATTATCCAAGCCGACACCTTTTTTGCGGGCTTGAAGAAGTTTATTATCGGCTGCGCCCGAATCGAAAACGAACAATTTTAAAAAAACCGCATCTTTTTCGTTTTCCAGTCGGGCGGAAATATAAACTTCGCCGCCGCATTTTGCCTTTGAAATACCGTGTTTTACAGCGTTTTCAACCAAAGGCTGCAAAATCAGCGCAGGCACGCGCACTTTTTCCAGTTCTTTCGGAATTTCAATTTTCACTTTTAAACGTTCTTCAAACCGGGCGCGTTCAATTTCCAGATAAGATTCAATCAGATTGATTTCTTCGCCCAGAGTTGAAAATTCACCGCTTGTTTTTAAAACTCCGCGCAGAAGCTGCGTCAGTTTCATTAACGTGGCAAAGGCTTTTTCCGGCGCGGTATTTATCAGATAGCCGATAGTCGTCAACGCATTAAACAAAAAATGCGGATTGATTTGGGCGCGAAGTGCGCGAAGTTGGGCTTCGGTGGCAAGTTTGCTGAACTCTTTCGCTTTGATTTCCTGCTCAAAACGCTCGCGGGTAACGCGCAGATTGTCAATCCGCCGCGCTGTCAAAAGCGCAGCCGCTTCGAGCATTTCGATTTCGTCGGAAAGCAGACGGCGACCGCCCGAAAAGTCGCCCAGATTGATTTGATAAAATGGCGGTTCAACCGTCGGAACAAAAATTTCCGCGCTGTTCGGCGTAAAATTAACCGACGAGAGTTTGCCGCCCTTTTCAGTTTCCCGCGTTTGTCTCCAAAGCGCATTTTTCGCCGTTAAAGCCGCCGAGAGTTTGCCGCAAACTTCATTCAAGACATCCTCAGCCGTTTCTTGGCTTTCGACGATTTTCGCTATTTCAAGCTGAACTTCTCTGTAATCAAACCGCCGCAGAATAATTTTATCAACCAGCAGCACGGCAAACTTGTGCAACGCCGGATAAATCAATGCTGTTGTCATCCATAAAGTTAAGACGATGACTGCCGCCTGCACGTCGTTTCGGTCGTGCGTTTCGTGCCACGCCAGCAGCGGAACGGCGACAAAAACATAAAGCCCGAAAGCCAGCGAAGCGAGCAGCATCAGCGACAAAGCGCGTTTGAGAAAAAGGTCGGCAAACGCGAAACGGTAATCCTGAAGCAGAATTGCCAGCGCGAGCGGCAAGGAAGATTGGTGCGCGATGAGTTCGACGAGCCACGAATTTCCTTCATTTTGCGAACTCAGATGCAATGCCGAAACTGCAAAAACCAGCAACGCCGTAATCCAGACAGTTTTATTTTCAAGCGTTTGTTTAAAATTAAAAATCAGCAAACCGCCGAGCAGCGCAAGCGCGCCGAAAGTAAGAATTTGCAGAGCCAAACTCGACGGCGCAGCATCGAAAAAAACCGCCGACCGCAAGTGAAATAAACTTGCCAGAATACTCAAACCGTAAGCGGCAAAGGTGAGCAGACGCGCCAGCGGATTTTCGCTTTCGGAATTTTTCCAAGCCGAATGAACAACCACTGACGGCAAAAATCCGAGAGCCGAATAAGAAATTGCCAGCAAAACGGGCGCAACTTGCCCGATGCCGAAATCCTGCCAGATAAAAACGGAAAGTTCGCCGATGTTCCAGAGAAGTCCCAGAACAGCCGTTGCAAAAAGCAGTAAATCAAAGGGAAATTTATCTTTTGATTTGCGGTGGCGGACGACCATCACGAGCAGAAGCGCGTAAAGCGCGACTCCAACCGTAAAGCCTAAAAGATTAATCAGCGATGCAGTGTTCAGCGAATTCATCGGAGTGGAAAGTGAAAAATGAAAAATGAAAAATTGACGAAAATTATTTTCCGATTTTCACTTTTTCGCGGTATTGATTAATGGCGACGTAGATGACTTCGGCTTCCGTAACGCGCACTGATTGACCGTGCGAACCGAAGCGTTCGGCTTCAACGACGACGCGAATCGTAATCGAAGTGCTGCCGACTTTAAGTGTCTGCGCGTAAAAACTTACAAGGTCGCCGACAAAAACCGGTTCGTGAAAAATGACTTCCTTCATCGCCACTGTAACAAAACGGTTGTGATGCGTGTTTCGGACAGCCTCAACGCCGCCCGCAATATCAATGTAGCTTAAAATAATTCCGCCGAAAACCGTACCGTGCGCGTTTGTGTCGCGCGGCATCATTGTAATGCGAATTGCCGCGTTTCGCAGTCTTTCGGCTTGTTTTTCTTGTTCTTCTTGTTTCATTCAGAGATCTTTTCCAGCGTCCAATCATGAATCGCATTTTTCAACTGTTCCAAATGATTATCAAAAAAATGTCCGCAGTTTTGAAAAACAACCAATTTCGCATCAGTATTTTCAGCAATTTGCGCGACTAGCGCATTTAGGTTTTCAAGCGAGCCAAATTCGTCCTCGTCGCCGTGAACAAAAAGAATTGGCTTGCGGCAATTTTTCAAGTAAGAAAAATCATATTTATCAACCGGCGTGCCGATGCTGATAAGGCGCACAACTCTTTTATCGTCGAGCGCGACTTCGCTGCCAACCCGTGAACCGAAGGAAAATCCCGCCAAAGTTATTGGCTGATTTGGATAATTTTCGCTCAAATAATCGAGCGCGTCTTTTACATCTTGCTTTTCGCCGCTGCCGCCGTCGTGTTCGCCGGACGACGCGCCAACACCGCGAAAATTAAACCGCAAAGCGA
>JACCYR010000146.1 GCA_013696385.1 Acidobacteriota bacterium | reverse complement strand
TCAACATCAGCCACGCCGCGCAAAATGTTCCAGATGCCATGACCGACTCCGCCGACAATAAAAATTATCAAAATGACTTTTCCGTAAGGAACTCTGGCAACTTCCGTCAAAGCTCCGCTCGGTGCGGCTAATTCACCGCTTTTTGAACCGACAGTTACCAAAATTGCCAAAATTCCAATAACGATAAACAGAAAGCCTTTTGTATAAAAGCCCAGACGGGCAAGCGTTTTCGTCAACGGATGACGGACAATATCTTCCGCTGCTTCAACGGTTTCGTCAATCGCTTGGCTTAAATTTTCTTTGGTTTCATCATTCATTTACGGACTGTAAATCTGCAGATTTTCTACGCTAATCTCTTTTCTGCGCGTTAGCCGCTTTTTTGTTGAGCCATTTTGCCCAGCGTTCCATATACGGACGGAAAGGTTTGAAAAACTTTGCGCGTTTGCTGCCAGCAGATTGTTTTTCGCTCCACTCTTTCAGGTTTTTCTGCGCGTATTGTCGAATTTGCGGTTCAAGATTTTGCTTTTTAACCGAATGGCGCAAAGTAAAATAATAATGCTGTCCGACAAGCGAAAAAATCAATCCGGCAAGATTGCTCTTAAATGAAGTTTTCGCCATCCAACGCTTGCTGAAGTTTTCTGTTGGCTGAACGAGCGCGCCGATTGAAATTTCCAGCCACGCCGATTTTCCCTGCACTTTTGGATGATAAAGTCCCGGAAGATCGCCTTTTGTCGGCACGGGCGAATTTTTCAGCTGCGGATTGTTAATAAAATCTACCAGCCGAATTCTTTCCAAGCCTCGGAGATGTTCGGCGGGCAGAAAAGCGATAATTTTTTGGATGTTCTCTTCCGCGCCTTTCGGCAAAGCGATGCTCGATTGATTTTCGATTTTAAATTGGGTTGATTTTTCGGTTCTGATGCCTGCTGTTTTTATTGCCATTTTCTAGATTATAAAACTTTCTCAAAATTACTGCTAAACTCGTTTTCTTTTATCGGAAAACTTTCCAGATAAAGTGTTTCAGGGCTAAAATCCTGTTCATTTTTCCATTGGACTGTGCCAAAAGCGATACGAATATCCTTAAAATAATCTAAATTTTTTAGTTCCTGAAAAACTCCGATTTCAAGATAAGGCTTTACGTCAAATTTCCTAATCTTTCCGTCGTTGAACTCTAAAATCAATGTAAAATCTTCATTTGCTTTGACAGAAACAACTTTTTTCATAACTATCTCAGAGGCTCAATCTTAAATACCGATTGTCCATTTATTGCTAATTCCCAATTTGCCATCAAATCTTCCTGATGAATTTCAATCCACGCTTGCACCAGCTTCAATTTCGCTGGTCTGATTGAACCTTCAATTATTTCACCGTTTGGAATTGAAATTACGGATTCTTCATCACCATATTTAACGTGAATATGAGGCAAATTATGTTGCCGATTATCAAAATAATACATCATCACAATTACGCCATAAAACATTGAAATAACGGGCATCTTTTTCGACCTCTTTGGTAAATGCTAGGTTAGATACGCCGCTCAAGTCAAGGCAAACGTCAAGTAGTAAATTTGCAACTGTAATTGTGGATAAAACGCAACAATAAAAATGATAATATGGTAAATGACAAATGGTAAATATCTTGTTTTTGTGTAATTTACACTTTTCTAAATTGTTGGCACGAATCTTGTATTTTATTTGTATTTCTTCGCGTTAAAAATAAATGCTTAATCAAAAATCCATATCCCGACCAATCGAAACCAGCGGAATCGGCTTGCATACCGGCGTTCCGGTAAACTTAACTTTAAAGCCTGCGCCGCCGAACACGGGTTACATTTTTGTCCGCACGGATTTAGACAACTTTGAGATTCCCGCGTCTGTCGAACACATTTCTCATTGCAGTTACGCGACGACGCTGCTCAGAAAAGGCGTTGTGCTTTCGACGGTTGAACATATTTTATCGGCTCTGCGCGGCGCAGGTGTAGATAACTGTTTTATCGAAGTTGACAGCATAGAGATGCCGATTATGGATGGCTCGGCGGAAATGTTTTTAGAATTGATTGAAAAAGCAGAAATTACTGAACAAGATGCACCGCGCAGATTTTTGCAAATCAAAGAGAAAATCGAGTTTAAGCAAGGCGACAGAAAAATGTCGGTTGCGCCATCCGACAAATACGAAATCGAATGTTTAATAGACTTTCCGCATCCTTTTATCAAACAGCAAACTTATCATTTTGAACTAAAAAACGGCTCATACGGGCGCGAAATCGCTTCGGCTCGGACATTTGGATTTACAACTGAAATCGAGATGTTGCGGCAGGCAAATCTCGCGCTCGGCGGCTCGCTTGAAAATGCAATCGTTCTCACGCCTGATGGAATGTTGAACGAAAATCCGCTTCGTTTTACGGACGAATTCGTCCGCCACAAAATTCTCGATATTGTCGGTGATTTCGCGCTTCTCGGAATGCCGATTTTGGGAAAAATTACGGCGGCAAAAAGCGGACACTCAGTTCACGCTTCGATGATGTCAAAATTGTTAAAGACGGAATCGGCTTGGGAAATTATTGAAAGCAATTCTTAAATCTAAAATTTTTAAATCGCAGATAAACTCAAATTTCGGCTGTTATTTTGGCAAAAGCCAAACATAAAGGCTCAAGAAGTTATTCGACTTGAGCCTTTTGAAAATTACGAAATGCCTGAATAATTTTTATTCATTCCAATCCGGCGTATGAAAAATTCCTTCTTTATCAATCCGTTGATAAGTGTGTGCGCCGAAGAAATCGCGTTGGGCTTGAATTAAATTGGCGGGCAATTTTTCCGAACGAAACGCATCAAAATAACCCAACGCGGACGACAGACACAAAGCGGGAACACGGCTTTCCGTAAATTTTTCGGCAGTTGAACGCCAATCTTCACGCCGTGCGTTAAGTATTTCCGCAAATCCGCTATCCAAAATCAGATTCGGCAGTTCGGGATTTTCTGCATAAGCACGTCGCATTTCCTCCAAAAGCGTGGAGCGAATGATGCAGCCGCCGCGCCAGATTTTCGCAACTTCCGCCAAATTCAAACCATACTGTTTTTCTATCGAAGCCATTTGCAAAAGCGACATTCCCTGCGCGTAAGTTACAATAAACGAACTGAAAAGCGCGTTTTTTAATTCTTCGACAAATGTTTGAAAGTCTTCTGCGGATTTTTCTCGCAGTTCGGTGTTTTTACTTTCATCCGCAACGTTTTCAACCGTATGTTCAGCGTGTTTAGCGGCTTGCTCATCGATATTTGTGCGTTGATGTTCGCTGATTGGCGTTTCAAAATCCTGCGCCTTGCGTTCGGCTTTCGCTTTGTAGACCGGCTCGCTCGTAACGGTATTGCCGACTGCCAAATGCAATTCGGCGACTTGCGCCGGCTGACTTCCATATTTTTTGGCAATTAAAAGGCGCACGTCTTTTTGCGCGGAAATCTGGCGCATTGAAACGGCAGAATCAATCGTCGGAATCGGCACGCCGAAATCCATCGCAGCTTGCGAAGTCCATTTGCCCGTGCCTTTTTGCGCGGCTTTATCTAAAACCATTTCAACCAGCGGTTTGCTTGTTTCAGCGTCAACTTTTTGCAAAACTTCCGACGTAATTTCCACTAAAAATGAATTCAACTCCGAATTGTTCCACATTGCAAAAGTTTCGCTCATCTGGTCGTAATCCATCTTTAAAACGCGGAGCATAAAATCGTAAGTTTCCGCCAAAATCTGCATTAAGCCATATTCGATGCCGTTGTGAACCATTTTGACGAAATGACCAGCCGAACTTGTTCCGACATACGCCGCGCAAGGTTCACCATTGACCTTTGCGGAAGCGGCTTCCAAAATCTGGCGAACGTGTTCATAAACTTCGGCATCTCCGCCAATCATAATACTTGCGCCGTGCCGCGCACCTTCTTCGCCGCCGGACACGCCAACTCCAAGAAATCCGATTCCCTTTTCTCTTAAATAGGTTTCGCGCCGTTCCGTGTCTGGAAAGTGCGAATTTCCGCCGTCAACAATCAAATCGCCTGCATCCAGATGAGGCAAAAGTTCGCTAATAACCGAATCAACCACTTTTCCAGCCGGCACAAGCAGCATAATTTTGCGCGGACTCTCCAAGCCTTCAATAAAATCTTCAATGTTATCAACGCCTGTGATATTAAAATCCTTTCCTTCCTCAAGCAAGAGTTGTAATTTATCTTGACTTCGGTTATATCCGATGCCTGAAAATCCGTGTTCAGCGACATTAAGCAGAAAGTTTCTGCCCATTGTTCCGAGTCCAATCATTCCAAATTGTGCTTTTCCCATATTTTTCCTTATAAATTAAAATTAAATTTTTTCCCAAATTCCAGCCAAAGTTAAATCAGTTTCCCACCTTTTCCCATTTTCTTCAAATGTCCACCAAGCCGAGAGAACCATTTGAGCAAACGCCCATTTTCTTAAATT
>JACCYR010000044.1 GCA_013696385.1 Acidobacteriota bacterium | reverse complement strand
GACGACAATCAAACAAAAAAGGCAGAAATTTCGACGAAAATTCTTACTTGGACGAGAACGGAAAAAGGTATTGACGACGCGCTTTTGAAAGGCGAAAAATTAGGGAAAATTTCATTGCTTGAATGGTTTTCCGCGCTCGACAATCAATCCCGCATTGAAGTTCAAAAAACTTGGGAGATGGAAAATTAAATCAACTATTTCGCTCTGCCAGAAATTGATTGAATTTTTCGTAAATTTCATCTGGCAGCGGCAAACTCTCAAGTTTATGAACAACGTAACTGCTGCCGTCGTGCGGACCGGGTTTTGCTTTTTTTTCCAGCAATTTCAAATCCATCAGCCAGCGTTCCTGTTTATAAAGCGTGGCGATGCCCTTGATTCCGGCTTTTGACATCAGCTCGTGATTTTTTGCTCGCGCCCGCCCGCGTGAGTCGGCAAGCTCAATCAGCGTTGCATACAGTTTCAGCGAGCTTGCCCGCAGAACGTCCGTCAATTCGTAAATTTCATCGAGGCTATCCGCATCAAGAATTCGCAAAAGCTCGTTTTCGGATAAATTATACTCGCCCGTCGGTTTTTCGCTAACTTCTGATTGTTTTTTGCCGATTTTAATCAAGGATTTGTCTAATTCATCAACGGATTTTGCAACTGTTTCTGTCGCATTTTGATTTTTTGCCGGTTCCCTTTTCAGCTTTGGTTTTTCCGCAGAAACAACTTGGCTTCCCTGCTCTTGCGGATTTTTAACTATTTCTTCTTGCACCTTGGAAGTTTCGACCAGATTCGTAAATCCGTCAGTTACTTTGACCGGCTCGGAAAGCGTAATCGGAGTCAGCAAAAATCTGCCTTTTTTGTTTGTTATCTTTTTAGTTGGCATATGCTTTATTCTTTCTAAACCATTTGATCACATCGGTTGCCAGTTTTGCGTAGTCGTCCGCCGCCCGACTGCGGATGTCATATTCAAAAATGGTCTGGCGATGTCCGCGAGCATGTCCGAGATTTGTGTCAGTTCGGATTTGACCAAAAAATTTGCCCTTAAACGATGCACTGCAATGCGAAAGAATCGTTTCGGTAAGCGTTAGACGACGATCCACTTTGGTCATTACCGCTCCCATCAAGCGCGTGTCAATTTCCAGCTTTTGACAAATCGCGTCTTTCGCTTTGATAAAGTCGTCCACACCTTCGACCGAATCAACCCCTATTTCAATCGGCATCAACACATCGGTCGCATAAACTAATCCGTTGACATTAACGATAGTCGAACCCGGTCCGCAATCAAGTATAATGTAATCGAATCCATCCACCGCTTTCATAGCCCGCGACAATGCTTTCTCGCGTCCGACTTCGCTTGCAAGTTCTGTTTCGAGCAGCGCGGTCGTTCGGTTTGACGGCAGCAGGAAAAGATTTTCTTTAATTTTACCGATGCTTTCTTCGGCGCGGCTTATTCCCTTCATAACCGTATAAACAGTCGGGGTTAATTCGGTTACTTCATAACCAAGTCCGCGCGTCGCATTTCCCTGCGGGTCAAGGTCAATAATTAAAACATTTTTTTTCTGTAACGCCAGCGCGTGACCGAGATTGATGGCGGTTGTCGTTTTGCCGACACCGCCTTTAAAAACTCCGATCATGATGACTTTAGTTGAACCGTTTTTCATAGATTTACTAATCCTGATTTTTATTTATAAACTAATTTCATGGTTAGTTCAAGTATTACATTAATAATGTGTAACAAATTTATTACTAACACTATTACCATTACTACTAATAGCATATCATTTACTTTGTTGCTTCTGAATATCATCTGAATATCATCTGAATATCTGTAAGAATAAAAAAATAAACGGTAAATAAAAAGTGATGTTAGAAAAAGTAAAATATCGAAGTGTTATCGAAAAAATAGCTACCGCCATATCTGAGGGAAAGGATATAACAAATTTTGATTTGCTTGAAATCTGCCGGCAAAAGGCAATCGGAGAATCCGTAAGCAAAGGTAAGATTCATTTAACGCACGAATTATTAGAAGTCGCCGTCAACGATTACATTTCAAAATTATACTGTCAAAAAACCTTCTCAAAAGATTACGAAATTTCAAGAATTCTTGCCAAACTCGAAAAAATAGAAAAACAAATTCCCGTCAAAAGTTGGCGCAGCACCGAACAACAGGTTTTTCAACAATTCAGCACGCCGCCGACAATCGCATTTTTGATGGCGAGTTTACTTAATCCGTCTGCCGCAGATTTAATTTTAGAGCCGTCAGCGGGAACCGGATCATTGGTCGTGTGGC
>JACCYR010000040.1 GCA_013696385.1 Acidobacteriota bacterium | reverse complement strand
CGTCTTGCAGACGCAAACCATATTGATAAAGGATTTCCGCCGCAATCGAGCGTTCTTCGCGGACAAGTCCCAAAAGCAAATGCTCGGGTCCGATGTGCCGATTTTGCAATTGGCGACTTTCTTCATTGGCAAGCGCGAGAATTCGTTTGGTTTCCGTTGCAAGATGCAGTTCCGCCGATTGCGGAATGCGCTCGCGCAAAACGATGCGTTCTTCGACTTCGCGCCTGACGGCTTCAACTGTCAAAGAGTTGCGAAAAGGGAAAAATCTCGCGGAAACGGTTTTGTCTTCGCGCATCAAACCCAAAAGAATATGTTCGGGCGAAATAACGATGGACCCGTATTGCAGTGCTTCGTAACGGGCAAAAAATATCACCCGCCGCGCTTTTTCCGTGTAGCGTTCAAACATAATATAACCGGCTTCGACTTGTCTAAAATTAAAAAAACTGTGGTAAATGAAGTCTGAACCTTATTGCCGAATTTTTCAAGTATTAAATTCTCTAGACTTGCTTAAATATAGTTGGAAAGCGCGAAAAAATCCACAATTTTCTTGACAATTAACGGAAAACGGAGCAAAATTCCCTTATCAAATTATCATCGTTTGAGATTAGAAACTCAAACCTTATTTGCTTCCAAACTTTCGACAGATGAATCTGAAATAAAAAGGAGTTTTATGAAAAACCTTACTCTGTTTTTTTTCTAATCTTATTTTTTGCGCTCAACAGTTTTTCTCAAGTCAAAAAGAAGAATCAAACGCTGCGCTCACAAATGCGAAGATTAAAATTACTTTGCTCGATTTGCCCGGAGTAAATCTCGAAAAAAGCAAATGGGAAGTTGCCTATGAACTGAGGATCGCCAGCCAAAAGCAATTGGATGATGCAATGATAGACGGCAGATTATCACTTAACACCGAGCAAAAATTGGGTGAATTTGTCGCTAAAGACAGTTTTACCAAAAACATTTTGTCGAAAAAGGAAAATCGGGAAGTGATTTTAACTATTTCGCTCGACAAGAAAATTCAGCAAAAGTTAGCAGACGACCTTGAAAGCCTTGTTAAATTCGATAATACCGTCGCTCAAAATAAGAATATGTCTGAATCGGCAGCCGAACGTCGAATGAAAACACAAAATTTCTTAATGTATGCCAACGTCCTGGTTTATGATGCAAAACTCAAGAAAAATATTATTGTGCCGTTTAATTGGGTATTGCCTTTTACGCGCTTTTCCCACTTGCCGGGCGCGAATTTTGAAATGATATTTGAAATTAAAGAAAACGGAGATTATGCCAGAAGTATGATATTGCCGGAAAAATCAAAAAAATCCTTTACAATAACAACCAAACAATGAAGGTGAAAATTATGAAAAAATTTGTCTTTCTCGTCGTTATTTTAATGCTTCCGGTTTCGATTTTCACGCAAAAAATCACGCCGAAGCCAACGCCGAAAGTTTTAACCGAAAGAGAACAAAAAATCCAATCGCAAAAGTTTCAAGCCGTTTCGATGGTGACGAAAACCGCCGAAGAAGCGACATTTTGGGAAGACAAAAAAGCGGCGGTTGAAGCATTGGCGGACGCGGCGGATTTGCTTTGGGAAGAAAACGCGGCTCAATCGGCGAAATGGCTGTTGAAAGCCTGGAATTTGATTGATGAAGTTCCCGAAACGCCGAAAGACGCAAAAATGAGCGAGTTTTTCAATCGCTCGGATAAATCCGGTTTGCGGGCGGCGGTTTTAAAGGTTGCCTATAAACACGACACGCCGCTTGCCGAAAAGTTTATTAAACAATTAACCGAAAAAGAACCGGACGAAAAGAAGGACAAAGGCGCGTTTGACGATAAATCGGTGCGAAGCGAGCAGCTTTTAACATTGGCTTTGCAGGCGGTTGAAACAAATCCGAATCTTGCCTTTAATTTAGCGCAAAGAAGTTTGGCGGACGGAATTTCATTTAGTTTTCAAACCGTCTTGACAAGTTTGCGGCAAAAGGATGTGAATCTGGCAAATCGTTTATTCGATGCGGCTTTGGCGCGTCTTAGCTCACCCGACGAAGCGCAGATTTTAGCCGGTTTTCTTTTTAAATCCGGCTTTACATTTGCCGCCAATTCGAGCGGCGGAATGATTTTAGCCGTTAATCCGGCACAGCAAAATCTGCCCGCCGTCGCACAGAGCGAACCGAACCGCGCCAAAAACTTTTTGAGCGCATCTTATCAATCATTCTTTGCGCGTCCGATTCTACTCGACACGCCGGAAAGCAAACGTAAAGCTGAAAATATTCTGCTTCTTGCCAATACAATATTCGGTCAATACAACACTTACGCGCCCGAATTGTCGCAGCCGATTAAGGCTTTTTTAACACAACTGCAAAGCCAGCTTTATCCGAACAGACAAAATCAATCTTCCGAAAATAAAAGCCGATTAAGCAGTTTGCCCAAAGATGCCACCAAAGAAGAAACTTATGAGGCTTTAATCGGAGATTTGGAAGAAAAAGCCGACAAGGAAAATGACCCGATTGCAAAAAAAATTGCTTATATCAGAGCCGCGAATTCAACCAAACCCGAAGATTATAAACGCGGAATCAGTATTGCGAAAAAAATCGAAGACGAGAATTTGCAGGAAGATGTCGTTTCATTTTTGCTTTATCGCGCCGCTTTACATTTTGTCGAAAAAAAGGAAATTGAAACCGCCGAAGAACTCGCGCCGCAAATAAAAGAAACTCTGCGCCGTTCCGTCGCCAAAATTGCTATCGCTCAAGCCTTGCTTCAACCAAAAACAAATAAGAAGATTGAACAGTTTCAACTTGATTTGGAAAAACAACGCGCTTTTGCTTTGCTGAGCGACGTTCAGCGCGATTTGCGAAATGAAGATGTTTCGTTGAATTTGATTAAAACTCTGTTCGGCACAACCGCGGTTTTGTCGAAATTTGACAAAACACAAGGACTTTCTTCGCTTGAGCAAACTGTTCAAATGATAAATAAACTGGACAAATTTAATCTCAAAGACGCTTCCGCGCCGAAACTCGGCATTGACCTTTCTTCGACTTCAAGCGCGACAGTTGCAACGCCCAGAATCGGTTTTGG
>JACCYR010000039.1 GCA_013696385.1 Acidobacteriota bacterium | reverse complement strand
GTGTTGTGATGACTGCTCTGAGCGTCAGCCGAAGCGGAAACCATGTTTTTAAAGTTCCGCTGTTTGACCCCGGCAGAGCGGGAACAAGCGCAGGCGGCTATCCGTGGAAAGCAAGCGGCGATTACGTTACGAAATTGTATATCAAGAATGAAACCGACCAGCCGCAGAAATATACGGCAGCTTTACTTTACGAGGGCGGAGGTTACACGCTCGGCATCAAAGACATCAAAGCGCATCAGCTTGTCGCAATAGATTTTCGTGCGCTGCGCGACAGTCAAACGGCGGACGCGAATGGAAACACAATTCCGCTTAATGTTGAGCGCGGACAAATCGCTTGGTCAGGGAAAAGCACGCCAAACGGTGTTTTGAGCGGGCGTTCGCATCAATCAAGTCTTTCGCAAGGCATCAGCAGCACGTATGATTGCCGAAATTTCTGTCGGGATAGTTATTATGATGGCTACATTATTTATGATTTGCCATTTGAGTATGTCTATGATGTTGCCAATTTTGTGGCTAATCAACAGGATATGAATGCTTACGGTCAGCCTTTAACGCCGTATCCGGTAACGGCAGATTGGCAAAGTGCCAACTCGACGGTGGCAAGTATCTATAGCGCAGGAGAAGCAACGGCATTAGAAGCAGGCACAACTTCTATTCAAGGAAGTTGGCTGGCGGAACGCTTTATTGGGGAAGTCGGAAATGAGGAATGTAATTTTGAAAGTTTTACTGCATTAGCAGAGGAGTTTTTTACGATAATAGGCGGTGATGTAAACTTTAGGACTGTTAGCACCGGTAGTACCGTTGCTACTTTCAGCAGCAGTCTCAGTCAATCCGCAACATTAAATGTTGGAAAATCTACTAACGGTGCTGAAAAATGTATTATTGGTCCTGGAGGTGGCAATACAGGCGTTCCTTTCCTTGTTGTTGTGGACTTTACATTACCACCCGGCGCACAAAGCATTTTTGGCGAACCCCGTAGCTTTGTTTCTATGAATGCAGACCAACAGTTTCGAGTTAATGACTACAATTTCTCAGACGTTAATTATATAACCGGAACGGGAAAAATAAGAATAACACTAAAAAGGGTGCAAAATACACCCAATAATCGTATTAGAATGCGTATAGAAGGTCTGCGATCCGAAGGTCCAGTCTATAGTGGCACGGCATCGGTAATTCTTGTTTGTCCTTGAATACTTTGAAAAAGGAGTTTAAATATGAAATACCTAATAGAAATTTTTTGTTTGATTTGTATCTGTGCTATGAGCATCATCGCGCAAAAGCCCGTTGAGCCAACTAAAGAACAGTTTGTTGAAGTGCCGCGAGAAATTATATTGCCGACAATCGCGGTTCAGCCCGGCTGTCCGCTCCAATTTGAAAAGGTCGTCGTTCTTGACGGAGTTGGTGGTGGTGGAATTACGAGTTATAAATTGCGTAACATCGGAACAAAACCAATTCGACGATTTACTGTGGCTAACAGTTTTGGCTCTGTATTTACGTGGCAGATGAATTCAGGCGAGTTAGTAATGCCCGGACAATTAGTCCCACAATTGGAGGATAATCGCCGAGAAACTGTTCCTCTAACGGATGAACTACGTAAAAAGTTGGGAATGAAAAATTCTATGAGGGGAATGGTCGTTTTTATGGTCGTAAATATTGAGTTTAGCGATGGAACTAAATATAATGATGAAAAAACTTTTAAGGCAATGCAAGGTCTTTTCGATGACTTAGATGAGGCAATGAACCAGTACAAAAGGCGAGTTACCAATCGTCCTTAAAACGAAAATCTAACAAGTCATTGGACGCGAGGCGCGGGCAGCTATCGGTTTTCTTCGCTTGAGCAAACCGTTCAAATGATAAATAAACTGGACAAATTTAATCTCAAAGACGCTTCCGCGCCGAAACTCGGCATTGACCTTTCTTCGACTTCAAGCGCGACAGTTGCAACGCCCAGAATCGGTTTTGGCTTCAGCAATGCGATTGAGCTTTTGATTGAAAGCGATTTTGAACAAGTCGCTTCAATCGTCGAAAGATTGGCGGCAAAAGAAGTTCGCGGCGTTGGACGGATTGAAGTTGCGAGATTATTTTTTCAGAAAAACAAAGATTTACTGGCAAAATTAAATCAATAGACATTGTCGGAAACAAGCTCTGATGCAAACACTATTCACTATTGGCTGATTTCCCTGAAAAATAGTGAATAGTTAATAGTGAACAGTCAATAGTTAAAGCCTTGTCAACCGAGTTTTTTATTTCCGATAATAACTATTGATTTCGTAAATTTTCCAAAGGTTTGATGCGGCTTGCTTTTAACGCCGGATAAATTGTCGCCGTCAAACTTAGGAGAAACGCGATGAAAATTATCAATAAAATATTCAATAAATGCGGGCGAAACGGAATATGTTCAAGCGAATAAACTTCTGCCGAAAGACTGATAACTTTGAAATAGTTTCCTAATGCGCAGCCAAGCAAGCCGAAAATAACGCCGAAAAAAATTCCGATAAAACCTAAAAATAAGCCTTCGATTAAGAAAATAAAAATTAGGCTTTTTGTTTTTGCCCCGCAAGTTCTAAGAATCGCAATATCTAATCTTCTTTCATTAACGAGAAGCGCAAGCGTCGTCGTAATGTTCAGCACGGCGATAAAAATTATCAGCGAAATAATTGCCAGCGCGACTTTTCTTTCCAAACTGAGCGCGGCAAAAAGCGGTTGATTCGCTTCCTGCCAATCCAAAACTTTGAAATTTTCGCCCAAACTTGCGCGAATTTCATCGGCGGTTTTGTTCGCATTATAAATGTCTTTGACCGAAACGCTTAAAATTGTCGGCGTAAATTCCTTTTGTTCATTGAGTTTTGCAAAATTGTCAGGTGAAATATAAATCCAAGTCGAATCGTATTCGTAAAGTCCGGTTTGAAAAATTCCCGTCACCAGAACACGCGAGCGTTTTGGTTCAATTTGGTTTTCAAGTGTAATAATTTCCGCTTGGTCGCCCGTTTTTAAATTTGTTTTTTCGGCAAGTTTTGCGCCAAGGGCAATAGTTTCAAGTTCCAGATTCAAAGTTTCAAGTTGTTCTTGACTTGGAACTTTGAGCCTTGAACCTTGAACTCTCAAAACAGCGTAACTTGTCGCATTTTCGCCGATTATAAATGCGCTTTCGTAAGTTGTCGCGGAAACTTCTTTGACATCTTCTAATTTTTCCAGATTTTCCTTGATTTCGCGCCAATTAAAAATTTCCGTGCCGTCGTTTGTAAAAATCGTAATGTGCGCCGTATTGCCAAGAATTTTGTCCTGCATTTCATCGCTGAAACCACGCGCCAAAGCGTTTGCAATAATCAAACTCGCCACGCCCGCCGTGATTCCGACGACGGCAACGAGCGATGTGAAACGCGCTAAACTCTTTCGCCGGACGCGAAAATATCTTAATGCGAGTTTCAATTCAAAAGGCATTTTCTAATGGTAAATGGTAAATGGTAAATGGTAAATGCAAGAGGTTTCCGCTAAAATTTATGTTTTACAAAAAGATTTGCCCGAAATCGCAAATCCAAAATCTATAATCCAAAATCAAGAAGATGCCGTTTAGCACAATAGAAGAAGCCGCCGAAGACATTAAAAGCGGCAAAATGATTATTATTGTTGACGACGAAGACCGCGAAAACGAAGGCGACCTTGTTTGCGCGGCGGAAAAAGTTACGCCTGAAATCATCAATTTTATGATAACGCACGCCCGCGGACTTATTTGCTTACCGCTGACCGAAGAGCGTTGCGACGAACTACATCTGCCGCCGCAAACACCAGAAAATACTTCGAGTCTGGGAACGGCTTTTACTATTTCCATCGAAGCGAGGACGGGCGTAACGACGGGAATTTCGGCGGCAGACCGCGCTAAAACGATTTTGACGGCTGTCAATCCTGATTCAAAACCATCGGATTTAGCGCGTCCCGGGCATATTTTTCCGCTTCGCGCAAAGCGCGGCGGTGTTCTTGTCCGTGTTGGGCAAACCGAAGCGAGCGTTGATGTGGCGCGAATCGCGGGGCTTAACCCGTCAGCCGCGATTTGCGAAATTATGAATGAAGACGGCTCGATGGCGCGACTTCCGGAACTCGAAAAATTTGCTGCAAAACACAACTTAAAAATTATTTCCGTCGCGGATTTGGTGCGCTATCGGATTCAAAAAGAAACGCTTGTGCGCCGCGTTGTCGAAACAGATTTGCCGACGACGCACGGAACTTTTCGCGCCATCGCCTACGAAAATATTATAAATGGCGAAACACACGTCGCATTGGTGATGGGAAATGATTTATCGCAGACAACCGAACCTATATTGGTGCGCGTCCAAACCGAGAACATCACATTTGCTATGTTCGGCTCAAAACTTGGTGAAGCGTCCCAAGCGATTCAGTCTTCGCTGAAAAAAATCTCCCAAGCAGGACAAGGCGTAATACTTTATTTACGTCAAAACCAGCATAATCTTGATTTGATTCATCAACTGCAAACTTATGCCGTAATGCAGGAGAAAAATCTTGATTTTCAAACGGCGCGAAAGGAAACAGGTTACGGCAGTTACCGCGATTACGGCATTGGAGCGCAGATTTTGAATGATTTAGGCATCAGAAAAATTCGGCTTTTGACAAATCATCCGCCGAAAGTCAATGCAATTGAGGCATTTGATTTGGAAATTGCTGACGTTGAGCCGCTTTAAGTTTGAATTTTGTGATAAAAAAACCATTTTAGCTTTCAAGAAACAATAAATATCGTTAGAATGTTTTTAGCAAACTCTCCTTTATGCAGATGTCGGAAGAAAACGAAAATCAAATAGAAGAAACCGAAAATCTCGAAGCGCAGGAAAACGAGGCGGAAGAAATCGCGCCCGAAACTTCGCCGCGCAGATTTTTTACGCGCCGAAACGGAATAATCGCGCTTGGAATTGTTGCACTTCTTGCAGTTGGACTTGCGCTTTTTGTTATGGTTTCTTACCGTTACGGCGTTTTCGACAATTATATTAAAGAGCAGTTTGTTGTAAAAATGGCGGATATCGGCGTTGTCTTTGATGCCGACGTTTTTCGCGTAACTGTTTCGCCTTTGCAATTAGAACTCAAAAATGCGACTTTCAGCGACAAAGTTACCGGCGAAAAACTATTTTTTATCAAAGAAGCCAAACTCGGTTTGACCGTTAAAGACCTTTACGCCTGGCAATTGAGCCGCGACATCAGCATTGATACAACCGATATAAACGGCGCGGAAGTTTGGGTAAAGTTTGACGAAAACGGAAACTCGAACTTTTCTAATCTGAAACTAATCGAAGACGAAGAAGGCTCAAGAGTAAATTTCAACTATTCTTCCGTGAAATTTTCACTTAAAAACGGCTTGGTTCATTTTGGCGACGTGCAGAGAAAAATCTCCGCCGACGCGAGAAATGTCCAACTTTTTCTTGAACCGACCGATTATAATGTGCCGGAAGAAGAGCGGCGTTACAAGTTCGATTTTACTTCAACTGATTCAAACTTTGTTTATGACGAAAACGTGGTTGAACCGGTTGATATTCGCGCGAGCGGCATCGCAAGCGACAAAGGCGCGGAAATCAGCGCGTTAAAACTGACTTCGCCGATTGGCGAATCGACTTTAAGCGGCACAATCACCGATTGGGAATCGCTCAAATATAATCTGAAAATTGAGTCTACCGTTGATTTGACACAGACTTCAAATATTTTGCCGCTTGGAACGGCACTGCGCGGCGCGGCGAATTTCAGCGGAACGGTTACGGGCGAAGGCGACATATATCGCATCGAAGGCGAAATTCAATCGGACGCGCTGGCGGCGGACAATATCCGTTTGAAAGGCTTGAATATCGCGGCGACCGTGGCGGGCGAAAATTCGATGTATGAAGCCAACGGCAAAGCGGTTGCCGAACTGCTCACGTTTGAAGATTTTCGGATTGATACTTTGCAGCTTATCGGCAATATTCGCGGCACGGGAACTGATTTCAAATGGTTTGGTGAACTTCAGGCGGCGGCGGCAAAATCGCCTTTGGGAACAATCGCCGGACTTTATATTTCCGACGCGGCTGCCGAATATGAAGACGGACAATTTGACGCGACTTTAGGCACGATTCGCTCGCGCAGTTTTGCTTCTTCAGATGCTGACATTCAATCATTGCAGGCAAATAACGTCAAAATCAGTTCCGCCGACGGTGTAACAAATATTGCCTTGCCGAATGCGCGGGCAAGTTCGGTAAAACTCGAAGGAACAGAGCTAAACGGCGTTACGGCAAGCGGCATGAAGGCGACCAAGCGCGGCGATAAAACCACTGCACAAATCAACAGTTTGCGGGCGCAGAATTTGCGGACGAAAGACGGAAAAGTCAATGGTTTAGCGGCAAGCGATGTAACAATTGCCGCCAATAACGGCACGACGAATGTTACAGCAAAAAATGTTCAAGCCGACGGATTGAACGCGGGAAGCACGCAGGTCGGCAATTTTCAGGCTTCGGGTGTAAATGCTAAAGTTGCCGGAAGCACGACGGAAGTTTATGCCGACAACACGAAGGTCGCCAAGATTGAAACCGACGCGGCAACTTTGGGAAGCATTAATGTTGCGGGACTTCGTTTGACAATTAAACAGGGAAGAATCGAAGCGCGTTCAGGCGACATTAACGCGGGAAATGTTGTGCTGACCGAATTAGCCGTGCCGGAAGGCGGAAATCTCGAAAACGTCAAAATTTATAAACCTGTTTTTGTGCTTGAACCGTCGGGACGTTACCGCGCAAGTCTTGATATGAGTTTGGGCGGCGGCGTTTTGGGAAGCGTCAAACTCGGCGCGGCGCGGGCTTCGGTAGTAGCGGAAAACGACCAAATTGCGCTTAATAATCTGACGGCGGAAGTGATGGACGGCAGTATTAACGGCGATGCGGTGATTGCTTTGAATGACCGCAAACGCTCGCAAGTTGATGCTCAATTTTCCAATCTTGATTTATCAAAACTGCTTGCATTGCAAGGCGGACAAGTTGTGCCGATTGAAGGGAAAACAACCGGAAATGTCAATCTGACTTTCGCCGGAACGAATTTCAAAACGGCAAGCGGAACGGTTACAGCAGATTTTGCCGCCAATGCCGGAACGACGCAGCGCGGGCTTGTGCCGGTCAGCGGAAAACTCGGATTGACCGCCAATAACGGACTTTTTAATGTTGATTACGCCGATTTGAACACGGAAAAAACCGGACTTAATGTTACCGGACAATTTGATTTGAACGGGAACAATTCAAACTTAAACATCGCGCTTAATTCAGCCGATGCCAGCGAAATTGACCGAATATTCAGGGTTTTGAACATCTCGCCCGAACTCGAAGCGCAACTCGACAATTACCAAGCACAGTTTGCGGGGAAACTTGATTTCAGCGGCAAGCTGACGGGAAATCTGGAAAATCCGACACTTGACGGACGCGCTTCGCTCGATTCGCTTGTTTTGCGCGGACGCGATTTAGGCTCGCTTTCGACAAATGTTTTAGTTTCACCCGAAGTCATCGAATTGAGCGACGGCAAATTGCAGGAACGCGCTGGCGGCGGAAATCTCGCCTTTAACGTCAATGTTCCGCGCACCGGCGCAAATAACGTTTCCGTTCAAGCGACATTAAACAATGTCAATACGGGAAATTTGCTCGCGGCTCTGCCAGTTGATATTCTGCCCGACCAAATTAAAGATTTTCAGGCGCAGACTTCCGGCACAATAAATGTGAGTGGAATACCCAATAATTTACAGGGCGAAGCGAATATTTCATCGGGCGCAGGCACAATCAACGGTCAGCCATTTGACGGTTTTGATGCGAAGGCGACATTTCAAGGTAATTTAGTCAATCTTGAAAACTTTCAGGCGCGATTTGGCGACGGCTTTTTGCGGGCAAACGGAACTTACAACACTGATTCGACAGCGTTTAATTTCGTCGTGGGCGGCAAAGATATTCAGATTGCGCGAATTCGCCCATTTTTGCCAAACGACATGGATATTTCAAATATCAACGGCACGATTGATCTGCAAGCCAGAGCAATGGGCTTAGGTTCTGATTCTAAAACTTACGACATCAATTTTAGCGGCATCGGGCGCAATGTTGTCGTCAATGACAACGCGCTCGGCGATATAACATTTACCGGAAAAACCGAAAATCAGCAGCTAAATGCCAATGTAACCGTTAATTTTCAAGGTCAGCCGCAAGTTCTCAACGCCAGCGTCAATTTTGCCGATGAAAACTTGCCGTTTCGGGCGGAAACTACCTTTAATAACACGCAGCTTGCACCGTTTATCGCGCTTGTCCGTCCGTCCGGCGATGTTTCAATTACTGGACAGGCGACGGGAAATGTTGTGCTTCAAGGCAATCTTTACGGCGTTGACGCAGGAAGCGGAAAACGCACTTTTTCAACCGATAATCTGAGCGGTTCGGCGATGTTTAGTCAACTTGCTTTGCAGATTGATGAAACCCCGCTAATTGCCACCGAGCCGGTTTCCGTCCGGTTTAATACAAAAGAAATTATTGTTGACAACGCGAAATTTGCGGGCGGCGGCACGAATATTGTGGTTAGCGGCACAACGGCGTTGACCGCCGACGGCATCAATAATTTGGCGATTGACGGAAAAGTAAATCTTCGCGTTTTCAATGCACTTTCAAAAAATACATTTTTCTCCGGCATCGCCGATGTTTCCGTCCGGTTGAACGGAAGCAGTGAAAACGCCCGGCTGATTGGCGCGGCGGAACTCGAAAACGCTTCGGTGTCAACTTTTATCGGCTCTGAACGCCTGACGGTTAATCGCATTAAAGGACGCATTATATTTACGTCGAACCAAGCACAGATTGATGAGTTGAGCGGATTTTTGGGCGGCGGCAGAGTTACGGCTTCCGGCGGCGCACTGCTCAAAGGTTTAGAATTGCAGGGATTTCGGTTTGACGTGCGCGGAAATAATTTTACCGCGCCACTGCCGCCTGATTTTATTACGACGGGCGATGCCGAAATTGAAATCAGAGGCAATCGTGTCAACAGCGAAATGAACACTTTAATTTCGGGAAGGATTTACGCTGAACGCAGTATTTACAACAAGGATATTGACTTGGCAGACTTTATCAGCGGACGGCGCGAAGGTTCTTTGTCGGCAGGTTCGGCGGGACAGTCGGACAATTCTTTTTATTCGTTGATCGGCGTGCCAAAACTCGATATTCGCATCGAAGGGCGCGACGCACTGGTTGTCCGTAATAATCTGGCTGATTTGACTGCTTCGCTTTCGCTGCGCGTAACGGGCGACATCGAATTTCCGCAAATTTCCGGCAGAGTTACTGCCAACAGCGGGACGATTTTATTCCGCAAAGAGCGTTATGAAGTTCGGCGCGGCGTATTGGAATTTCCGCCGAACACAAGCGTTGAGCCGTATATCAATCTGCAAGCCGAAACTGAAATCAAGGGTTATCAGGTTATCGTCAGTCTGGTCGGTGAATTAGCCAATACTGAAAGTCTCAATGCGACGGTGCGTTCAAATCCGGCGTTGCCGCAAGCGGATGTAATTTCACTTATTACAACCGGAAATTTAGCAAATACCGATACGGGCATTCCGACCTTGGCGCAATCGGGTATTAATACGGCGGCGGAAATTTTAACCGACGAACTGATAAATAATCCGCTCAGTCGCGCCACTGACAAACTTTTCGGTCTGAACAGATTTGAGATTGACCCGAATATCTCCGGTCAACGCCTAAATCCTTCGGCACGTCTGACGGTCGGCAGACAGATAAACCGAAACCTTTTGATAACTTATTCGACCAACCTTTCGGAAGACCAAAATCAGGTTTTAGCTCTCGAATATCGCCTATCAAACCGTCTGTCGTTTGTCGCCCAATATGAGCAACGCTCGTTGAGCAACGTAACGCGAAATAATAATGTTTTTAGTTTTGAAGTTCGTTTAAGAAAGAGATTTTAATGAATTTTTTACCGCGAAAGATACAGAGTAAGCAAATGGATAATGGAAAATGGAAAATGGAAAATATAAAAACATCCATTATCCATTATCCATTATCCATTATCCATTTATTCGCGTTTCTGTGTTTCTGCGGTTTGTTTTTTGTAATCACGGTTTCGGCGCAAAACAAATTTGAAGACCGCCAAATTTCAAATGTTGAGATAACATTTGAAGGCACCGACCGCGACCTATCAGCCGCCGAACAGTTTCGCCTGATTGCCCGAAATGCTCTCGGCACAAATTATTCCACCGTAAAAGTGCGCGATGCTTTGGCTGCGCTTTATAAAACGGGCAATATTGTTTCTGCTTCGGTTGTCCCCATTAATGTCGGGCAAAGCAATGTTAATGTGCGCTTTATCATCAAACGCAAAACAAAAGCCGAAAAAGTTAATATCAATATCGGCAACACGGTTGGCAAACCCGTTACTGAACAGGAATTGCTCTTAAAATTAAATCTGCTCAATCCGGGAACTTCCATCACCGAACAGACGCTTCGCAACAACGCTGATTTGATTTTGGATTATTTGCGCGAGCGCGGATTTTACAAAGCCGAAACTACATACAGCCAACAGCCTTTAAATAGCGAAACCGAAGTCGCCGTTACTTTTAATGTCATTCCGAACGCGCAGGCAAAAGTTGAAAAATTCAACATTGATATTGCCGGTTTTGACGCTTCAAAAGTTCGTCCAAAATTAGAACTTCAACTGGGCGAACCGTATTCGCGGGAACTTCTGACGGAAGATATTGCTAAAATTCGCAAAGCCCTGCGCGAAGAAAAATTTATCGCTCCCGAACTTGAAGAAGCGCGTCCCGTCTATGACAGCGAAAAAAACACGATAACCATTGATTTAAAAGGAAAAGTCGGTCCAATTGTGAACATCGAAGTTGACGCGGGGAAAGAGGAAATCGGCGATAAAAAGTTAACCGAACTTTTAACCATCAGACGCGAAGGAACGCTTGATTACGCGGCGATTGTCGAAGGCGAAAGGCGTTTGCGAAATTATTTTCAGGAAAAAGGTTATTTCTTTGCCGGCGTTAAAGCGGTTTGTTCGGTTAAACCGGAATTTACCGAAGAGGAAGCCAGCGCGACGCAAAACGAAACAGACGTTTTATGCGAGGCTTTGAGCGGCGCGACCTTAAAAGACCGCGTGGTTGACGTTAAATATCAGGCTGACCTCAGCCGCCGTCTGAAGTTGGTTGATATTCGCATTGAAGGCACTGATAAATTTACAGCTGAAGATATTAAAGGAATTCTTGATTCGCAGGAAGCAAACGCGCTCGGTTTTATTCCGTTTTTCGGTTACGGGCGCGGTTACACGAGTAATGAAACTTTGGAAGAAGACCGCTTGGCAATTAAATCCGTCTTGCGCGAACTCGGTTATCGTCGCGCTGAAGTTGCCGTCCGACAAAGTGTTTCGCTTAACGGCGAAGATTTAATTATTACTTTTGCGGTTGAAGAAGGTATTCCGACGACCGTCGCCGATATCGAGATTACCGGAAATACGTCTTTTTCCGATGCGACTTTGCTGGCAAAACTTCCCGATTTGGCGGGTAAAAATTTCTCGCGGGCGCGGGCGCGAAACGGTGTCAAGGAACTTTCACAGTTTTATTCGGAGGCTGGGTTTTACGATGCAAAGGTAAGCTATTCAATCGTCGAACTAAACGAACCGGCAAACGCTCAAGAGGAAAAGGTAAAACTCATTTACAATCTCGAAAACGAAGGCAAAAAAGTTTTCGTCAACCGCATTTTGATAAACGGTAACGAGATGACCGAGCGCGACGCTATCTTGAAAGCTGTAAATTTGAAAAGCGGCGATGTTCTGCGAACAACCGATATGTTTGCCAGCGAACAAAATCTTTATGCCACCGATGCCTTCAGCCTCGTCGAAATAAAACCGCAGCCAGCCGGAGAAAAAGCGGACGGAAGCGGACGTCTGTCCGATGTTATTATCAACGTCGAAGAACAAAAACCGCGTCTTATTACATACGGCGGCGGCTATTCGACCGACATCGGCGCAAACGGATTTTTCGACATTCGTCATTTCAATCTTTTTGGGAAACTTCAGCAAGGCGGCGCACGGATTCGCGCCAGCCGTTTGCAGCAGCTCGTGCAGATTGATTATATAAACCCGCGCTTTTTGCCCGATGGTAAAAATCGGTTTTCACCTTTGACCTTTACGGCGCAGTATCAGCGCGATTCGACTGTAACACGCTTTTTCCGCTCGACGTTTGACCGAGGAACTTTCGGAATTGTTCAAAGAGTTGACGAAGAAGGCAATCCGATTGACCAATTCGGCGACGCAACTGGCGACCCGACAATAAATCGTCTGACGATTGCGGCGGAAACCAGCCGCACCGTCAGCGTCAAGAAGCGAAGTTTTTTGTTCGTCCGTTATCGTTATGAAGATGTCCGTCTGTTTAATTTTGAAAGTTTGCTGGTAAAAGATTTGCTGCGTCCGGACGCAAAAGTCCGTATTTCCGGTTTCGGCGCGAACTTTGTTTATGATACGCGGCAAAATTGTAATATCAAATACACTTTTATCGAACTAATTCAGAAAGGCGACCCGGGCGACCCGTGTCGTTACAGTCCGAACGACCCGACCCGTGGCAATTACCTTACCGCCGAATATAATCTGTCTGCTCCGCTTCTGGGCGCGAACACCGGATTTCATAAGTTTCAAGGTTCTTACAACACTTTTTTCACATTTTCCAAACTAAAAAACACGACTTTTGCCGGACGCGCCATTCTCGGTTTAGCAAGCGTGTTTTCCAGAAATGAAAGTTTTTCTTCGACACAGTTTCCTGATTTAAACGGCAGTTTGCCGATTAGCGAAAGATTTTTCGCGGGCGGTTCGACAACGCTCAGAGGTTTTGAATATGAAGGCGCGGGACCGCGCGTCGTGATTGTTCCGCAGGGAATTTTTCGCAACAACAAAGGCGAGCCGGTTTTTCTAAGCCCTTTCACCGTCCCTTTCGGCGGCAACGCGCTGGCGATTGTCAATCTGGAAGCGCGAATTCCGGTTACAGACCTTCTTCGGGTCGTTCCTTTTTACGATGGCGGCAATGTTTTCCGGCGCGTCAGCGATATTTTCAAACCACGCGAGG
>JACCYR010000027.1 GCA_013696385.1 Acidobacteriota bacterium | reverse complement strand
CGATAACGGCAAACGAAAATTCGCTTGATTCGTGCAAAAGGCGCAAAAAATCCTGCCGGTAAAGCAAAAGTATTTTCGTTTTTTCCATCGCAATCGCTGTCGCCGGATACGGCGCACCGTCAAAGATGGGCGGCACGGCAAACATTTCTCCGTCCTGAAAAATGCCGATGATTACTTCTTTGCCCGCTTCGAGAAAATGAATCATTTTAACTTTGCCTGCAAGAACAACCGGCAGAAAATCCGCTTCGCCGCCTTGGGCAAAAATTTCTTCTCCTTCCGAAAATGTCCTTGTCCGACCGGATTCCTGCATATTTCGCAGAAGCTCCTCGCTGATTACTTCGAGCAAAGGTTTCATAAATATAATCGCAGTTGCAGTTTATGTTTTACGGCAAAATATGATGTAATCTCACTGCTAAATCCAGCAAGTTTTTTTATCCGTTGTGAACAGTTTAATTCTTCGCAGCCGGATAAGGAAATGCGCTTTTCTGAGAATTAGAGATACGGGCAAGTTAGCAGAACAAGGCGCGTTTTTTCGGCGTTGCGGCGCAGACAAGGCGGCGAATTTTGGCAGAATTCCTTTATTTCTGTGCATGTGTTTTCGAGATTCATTTTTTTAACCTTTGCGTGCTTTGCGTCCTTGCGTGAGAAGAAAACATCACGAAAAGGCGCAAAGCACACCAAGAAATTTTAGAAATCAACGTTTCGGACAAAAAAATCAACCATTGCTTTTGACCATAAATCGTAACCTTTGATTGAAGGATGAATGCCGTCGCTGAAAAAATCCCTCTCAACTCTTTTCACATCATCAAAATAAATGACATTATCCAGCTTGGAAATCAAATCTATCGCGTTGAAATGATGAAGTTTGGCAAGCCGCGAAAGAATGTAGCGCAAAGGATTTGGAAGAGCGATAAAATCTCTGACCATTGGGACATTGGCGACAAAAATCTCCGCGTCGGGAAATTTTTCGCGCAAAATATTGAGTAATTTTGTCAAGTTTTGCCGAAACTTACGCGGGCTTGAAAGACCAAAAACATCGTTTGCGCCCAAAGCCACCAAAATCACATCCATTTTTTCGGCGGGCAAGTTTGGAACGAGTTCGCGCAAAGTTCTTATTATCGTAATCCCGCTTGTTCCAAGTGCTTGCCAATGCACCGATTTTTCTGTTGCTTGGCTCAAATGTTTGGCAAATTGTCCGGTCAACGCTTCGTGGTGAGTTTTTGCGCCAACGCCCGCAACGGTTGATTCGCCGATTGCCAGCAGATTGATAATTTCTTCGTGTTCGCCGTGTTTTCCAATTGTTTCTCCTTCCGCGTCAGGCAATCTTCCGACTTTGCGGCGGACATATTTTGACTGTAAATAAAGAAAAGGCGCGAACGGAAGTATAACAATTCCACTCAAAATGTAGCGAATTTGCATCGAAATTAAACTCATAATTTTTTTCACACAAAGGACGCAAAGAAAATAATTCTTTAAAACACCAAATAAAATAAAGTGCAGTTTTCGCGCCGTCTAATCAATATGTTAAGATTCCAATTTGCAAATGCTTTCGTCAAATTCAGCCAAAGTTTTTTTTATTGTGTTATTCGCTTTGATGCTCTCATCGTCGTGTCGTTTTTGGCAGAAAGCAGAAAGCGAAACCCCTTTGCCAACGCCTTTTGTCGCCGAAGAAATAAAAAGCGAAATTCCTTTTTCGACCAAAGAACCTGAAAATTTTCAAGCCGAATTTGTCGTTACGTCCGGCGGCAAAGAAGATAAAACTTTTGTGGCGCGTAACGACGGCAATCGGCGTTACGATTATGATTTTGGTCAAAAAACTCAATTGTCAGTTGTGCGAACTGCCGACAATAAAAGTTTTTTAATTTTTCAAGACAAAAAAATTTACGCTGAAAACTCTAACAATGCCTTTGCTCAAATTGGCGAAAATCCGTTCGACTTTTTGACCAACGAATGGCTCAATCAAAAAGCCAATGCGAAGTTTTTAAATCTCGGCGCGGAAAATAGCTTGATGAAATATCGCGTGGTTTTGGGCGAAAACGAAAATTCTGAATCAATTGTTTGGGTGAACGAAAAAATCGGTTTGCCTGTTAAACAAGAATTTTACAGCATCGGCGGCGAGCAGAGAATATTGAATTTTACGTTTGAAATGAGAAACTTCAAACCACGAACCGACGCGGGTTTGTTTGAAATTCCGCAAGATTATAAAAAAGTTTCGGTTGAAGAATTTCGCAAGATTTTGCAAAGTGAAAATTGAACAAAAATATGAGCGACGAAAAAATAGAAATTACTGAAGCGGACAAACAAAAGGCGGCTGAATCACTAAAAACCGTGCCATATGCGCGTCTACTCGGTTTTGAATTAATTGATTTGAGCGCGAATCAAGCGAAAATAAAGCTGCAAATGCGCGACGAACTGCGTCAGCCTTACGGAATTTTGCACGGCGGCGCGACGGCTTCTTTGATTGATACGGCGATGGCTTTTGCTGTCAAAACTTGCGTGGCGGAAGATGTGCCGACAACGACAATTGACTTAACGGTGCATTATCTTCGCCCTGTCAGCGAAGGCGAGATCCTTTGTACGGCGCGAATTGTGCGGGCGGGAAAACGAATTTTAACGATTTCGGCGGAAGTCGTCAACACAGAAGGAAAATTGATTGCGACGGCTTTATCAACTTATATGAAAGTCTAGGAAGTCGGAAAACTGCTTCCTAGACTTCCTAGACTTTCCAGACTTCCTAGACTTTTATGGATGAACTCAAAAAATTTGCGCGATATTTCAAGCCTTATAAATGGCACGTTGTTGCAGGAATTATTTTTATTCTGTTTTCGATGGCGTTTGGGCTTCTGATTCCGTATCTGGTCGGCAGAGCGATTGACGATTTAAGCCACGATATTACGTGGAGCAAAGTCGTTTATTATCCGCTCATAATTTTGGGCGCAAATCTCGTTAGCGGAGTTTTTCTGTTCTGGCAGCGACGGCTTTTAATCAATGCTTCGCGCCATATCGAATACGATATGCGCCGCGATTTTTACGCCGCGTTGGTTGACCAGCCGCTTGAGTATTTTCAAAACAACCGCGTCGGCGACCTGATGGCGCGAGCAACAAATGATTTAAGCGCGGTTCGGCAAATGGTCGGACCGATGATTTTATACTCATTCCAAGCAATTTTTGCGCTGGCAATCGTTTTGCCAATAATGCTCAACATCAACGTCAAACTCACTTTGCTGCTGCTGATTCCGATGCCGTTTGTTTCTTTGACAGTGAAATTTTTAGGCGCACAAATTCACGTCCGCTTTGAAAAAATTCAGGAATTTTTCTCTGACATCACGGCGCGGGCGCAGGAAAATCTTTCGGGTGTGCGCGTGATTCGCGCTTACGCGCAGGAAGATGCGGAAATCGAAAAATTTCAGCAACTCAACCGCGAATACGCGAAAAGAAACATTGCGCTCGTCAAATTCGGCGCGGCGATGCGTCCGCTCCTTTTCTTTTTTATTGGTTTGGGTTTTGTGATTATCGTCGCCGTCGGCGTGCCGATGGCAGTTCGCGGCGAGATTACGGCGGGCGAATTTACGGCGTTTATTCTCTACTTGCAGCGCATGATTTGGTATCTGATTGCGCTTGGTTACGTCGTCAATCTTTATCAACGCGGCACGGCTTCGCTGAAAAGATTTAACGCGATTCTGGAAACCGAACCGACTATTAAAAATGCTCCCAATGCAAAAGAACAGCCAAAAATCAAAGGTAAAATCGAATTTCGCAATCTGACTTTTGCTTACAACGACAAGCCTGTTTTAGAAAACATAAATTTGACGATCGAGCAAGGTAAAACGGTCGCATTTGTCGGTAAAACGGGAAGCGGAAAATCAACGCTGGTAACACTTATTCCGCGTCTTCTCGACGCACCCGAAAACACGATTTTTATTGATGATATTCCGATTCGCGTATTTCCGCTCGAACAACTTCGCAAGGTAATCGGTTTTGTGCCGCAGGAAACTTTTCTTTTTAGTAATACGCTAGCGGAAAACATCGCGTTTGGCGTGGATGCAAATAAATTACGAACTGCAAACAACGAACAACGAACTGCAAACAACGGACATATATCGGTCGAAAAAGCGGCGGAAGTTGCCGGTTTAGCCGATGATGTCAGAGATTTTCCGTATAAATACGAACAGCGCGTCGGTGAACGCGGCATTACGTTGTCGGGTGGACAAAAACAACGCACGGCAATTGCCCGCGCCGTGATGAGAGATCCGCGCATTTTAATTCTAGACGATTCGCTGTCGGCAGTTGACACTTACACGGAAGAGAAAATTCTGCATAATTTGCGCGATATCCGCGCCGATAGAACAACGCTTATCGTTTCGCATCGCGTTTCGACCATTCGTGATGCCGATTTAATTTGTGTTCTCGACGCAGGACAAATCATTGAACGTGGAACGCACGGAGAATTAATAAACTTGGGCGGCGAATATGCCAATCTTTACGAGCGACAACTTTTGGAAGAAGAGTTGGAAGCAACTGATTAAATTTGTCATAAAATTGTCTGTTCAAAAATGTCCGCAGTATTGTTAAAAAGTTAAAGCTAAAAAATAAACCGCCTCGATAAGCGAAGCGGTTGTTTATTAAATATAAAAGTTTATTAAATTAGAGATTACGCAGTCGGATTAAAAGACTAAAGTTTTTAAGGATTTTTAACTGAAAAACAATGAATATGTTAGCTCGCAAAACTATTCGCTGTTCACTATTAATCATTAACTATTTTTCAGTAAAATTCTTACCCGACGAAAATCAATTTTGTTTTAACTGCGTAACTTCCATAAATTAGATTGTTAAAAATTAGGTTCTGTTTCCTTTTCTCTTGCTCAAAACGCCGACCTTAACACTTCTGCGTCCGAAGCGATTTGCTTCAGCGCAGCTTGGAACCCAAATGTCCAAAATGCGACCTTTGACTGCTCCGCCTGTATCGGCAACCGTATAAGTTCCGCTGTATGAACCCGCGCTTATTTCGATCCGTGTTCCGAGCGGCAAAATCCGCGGGTCGGCGGCGACAATTCCGCGTCTGACGTTTCCGCCACTTGCCGTTCTACCTCTCAAACAATAAGCGGTGGCTCTGAAACTTCTTGTTTCCGCAGCCATTTCGCCGTTAGTGTTTGAACTGCCTTGGTTTTCCGGTTGAATTGTTTGTGTTTGATTATTTTGTGTTTGATTATTTTGTGTTTGTTGAATAGTTTGTTGTAAATTTGTCTGCGAATCAATCGCTATATTGAAGGCGTTTTTAGCTTCAGCTGTGGGTTGAAAGTAAAATAAAATTGCAATCAACACTAACAAGCCGAGGAAAACGCTTCCTCTAGCTAGATTTTTCATTATAAATGCTCCTTGTGGTTTGTTTTCCTTTCGCCAGCCAAACCTTTCCGACACAATAAAAATTAATTAGATTTTTTTATTGCATTCCCGAAATCGGTTGTGTTTGTATTGATTGGCTTAATAAAAACAAAAGCCCAGTTAGGACTTTCTTTAAAAACAATTTTCGAATACTATCATCTTAAGACAAGAGTTGTCCAGCCGTGATAAACCTGTTTAACAATTGTTCGGAATTAACTTCATCCGAAGCAACCTTATAAACTTTTCTCTTTATTGGACTTCCGCCAATTAATTTTGTATATCCAAACGACTGAAAAAATTTCAAAAGAAACAAAAATTTTATGCAGAAATGCCGCTAAGATTTGCGCCACAGCAGTTATTTCTGAAAAGTTGAGAGCCGAAAAGTCGAAAAGAAATTTGCCGCGTCATTTTCATAAACTTAATTTCTTCCGCTTAAAATAAAGACATTTAAAGTTTGTAAAACAAACTAGTGCTTTGTAATGTTAGTTTTTGAAATTTATCGCGGTCATTGATATTATCTAACAATGGCACGACAATCAGAATTTGTTCAACTTTCCAACGAAGAACGCCGTTCTTTGAAAACTTTATTCAGCGGCGGCAGTGATTCCAACCGCAAGCAGACACGCGCCCGAATTCTTGATTTGCTTGCGCGGAATACGCCGGCAACTCAAATCGCTTCTCTTTTAGGATGCTCTCCGACGACCGTTTATAACGTCAAACACCGCTACCAATCCGAAGGGCTTGAATCAGCTTTGGCGGAGAAGCCGCGTTCGGGCAAACCGCGCCGAATATCCGGTGAAGCCTGCGCCCGCATTACTGCTTTAGCCTGTTCGACAGCACCCGAAGGACACGCTCGCTGGACGCTTCGCCTGCTGGCGGACAAAGCGGTCGAGTTCGGCTTCTGCGATTCGGTTTCGCACAATCACGTTCGCGCCATACTGAAAAAAACGAGTTGAAACCGCATTTGAAGAAAATGTGGTGTCTCGGAGAAATAACGGGCGAATATCTGGCGCGCTTGGAAGATGTCGTGTCGCTTTATCATCTGCCGTATAATGAAAAGCGACCGGTGATTTGTTTAGACGAACTGCCGTTTCAGATGCTGGGCGAGAAAGTCGCCCCAATGGAGATGAAACCGGGCGCAATCAAGAAGTTCGATTACGAATATGAGCGCAAGGGCGTGGCATCGGTGTTTGTCGCCTTCGAGCCGCTTTCGGGAAAACGACTGGTCAAAGTTTATCCGCGTCGGACAAAGGCTGATTATTGTCGTTTTCAGCAGGAAGTCATCAACGAATGGTCATCGGCGCAAGTAATCGCCCTCGTTCAGGATAACTTGAACACGCACAATGCTTCGTCGTTTTACCAGAACCTGTCGGCGGCGCAAGCCTACGGCTTGATGAAGCGGTTCGAGTTTCATTACACGCCGAAAAAAGGCAGTTGGCTCAATATGGCGGAGTTGGAACTCTCGGCACTCTCGCGTCAATGTCTGGCGCGACGAATTCCCGATATAGAAACTTTGAGCCGAGAGTTGGAATCAATTGTCAAAGAACGAAACGAATTGGAAATCAAAATGAAATGGCAGTTCACAATTGAAAACGCGAGAGAAAAACTAAACCGTCATTACGAAAATGTCATTCTAAAAACTAACATTACAAAGCACTAGACTAAATTATGCAAACAGCAACAGTTCAAATCAGACGCAACGGAAAACCTGCTTTGCCAAATTCGCCTGTCAGTTTTGGCGAAAAACTCGGCGCAAGCGGTTTAGATTTGCGTTCTGCGACAA
>JACCYR010000017.1 GCA_013696385.1 Acidobacteriota bacterium | reverse complement strand
TCGCTGGCATATCTGTCTCTGTCTCTGTTGTATTCTTCTCTGGTTATGTTTGCATTGTAGTCCACCCTGCCCGTAGTCCTATTGGTATTTGCATTCATAACATTTGCATTCATAACATTTGCGTTGTTATTAATCACAACGGCTTTGTTTGAATTGGTTTCCTTTATTGTATCGCAACCGGCAAAAGCCAATGCTAGAGCGGCGACGAAAGTTAAAAATATAATTTTTTTCATACTGATTCCTCTTTTCATTAAAAAATTTCAATTAAAGTTAAAAAACTTTATGATACATCCTAGTATATTCAACCGATATTTTCAAAAGTAAAGCAGTGAAAAACAATTTAACTCTCTAAATTCTGCGGATAAATCCGCTTAGATTTTTGAGATTTTGCTTGTTAAGCAACTTTTCACTCCTCAACCAGACCAAGTGCTTTGTAATTTCACCGGAAACACGAGCATCTTACCCGCTAAATTGCGAAATCAAATTGATTCTCAAACCCGAAGCGACACGCGCGGAAGAAGTGGCGGGAAAAATATCCCATTCAACTCGTCAGCCTTCGATAGATATTCGGCATTCGCTCCGGCAGACTTAGCACATCGTCAATAATCGTATAGCCGACATCGCTGTATAAATCCTTTAATTCAAATTCTGAATCCTTATCAACCGTGATGCAAAAAGGCGTGATGCCTTGCATTTTTGCTTCCGTGAGAGCTTCGCGCACGTCTTCGCGGGCGTAACGCGCATCGCCGTAATCGTGGTCGTAAGGTCTGCCGTCGGTTAAAATTATTAAGAGTTTGGTGCGCGAATCCTGACGCAATAATTTGGCGGAAGCATGTCGAATTGCTGCGCCGAGTCGAGGGTTGTTTTGAAATGTAATGCCGCCGATACGCTTTTCGATTTCGTCAGAATACTTTTCGTTAAAATCTTTGACAACGTAGAATTTCACATTGCGTCTGCCTTCTGACGTAAAACCGTTGATTGAATAAACATCGCCGACGGCTTCGAGTGCTTCGCTCATTAAAACAAGACCTTCTTTTTCGATTTCGATAATGCGTCTGCCCGGATGCGTGTAAGGCTGAAGCGGGTTTCTGGTAATCGTCCGCGCTGTCGAAGAAGATTGGTCGAGCAGAATCGAAACGGCGACATCGCGCTGTTTTCTGAGGCGTTTCGTATAAATTCTTTCCGATTGCTGACCGTCGGCTTTGCGGTCAATCACATAATCCACAAGCGCGTTTAAATCGTAATCTTCGCCGTCGAGTTCGCGGTTGATTTTGGTCAGATTTTCGGGCTTCATCAGTTGAAATTGATGGCGAATCGAAGAAATCACGCCGCGATAACGGAGGCGCGCCAACTCGACAAAATTTCTGTCGCCTTGCCGCACTTTCTTTTCAATCACACGACACCAACCAGTGCGAAAATCCGATAAATCCTTATCCCATTCGTCATAGGAAAAAGCCAAATCGCCCATTTCTAAAGGTTGTTCGGGCATTTCGTTGTGCGACCAAGCCTCCGCGCCTTGTAAATCGTCAGGTTCGCCATCTTCATCTAGACTGTTCCAGGCATTGAACAAATCGCGCACATCTTGATTCTTTTTCGGCTTTTCCTCACGCCTTACTTGCGATTCCAAAACCGATTCCTTTGAATTTTTGTCTTCGTAAGCATATTCGCCTTTTTCCTCGTTTTCTTCCGATTCTTCCTGCGAAAGCTGTTCGGGCGTGATGTTTTGAAAAAGCGTATAAATACGACTTGTCGCCATCAGAGAATCAGCGACGGTCGGAAAAGTTTTTTCGTTCGTCCGCAAATACATTTCCACAATCGTTTCAATTTCCGACACGATTTGCCCGTAGAATTTGCGCGAATCTTCCGTTGCGCCACCACACAAAGTTATTTGAAACAATAGTTCAAACGGAACTTGGTTGATCGGCAAATCAAAAATAAAAGGTCGTTTTTCGCCTAGAAAATTCTGCATCAAATCTAAATCTTTCCGCAAACCGCGATAAGTCTGGCGCAGGCGGTTGTCAATTCGCGCATTTTCCATTGTGCCGAAAATCTTTTTTGCCAGATTCGGTTCGGGGAAAACTTGCAAAACCATTTTGTAATCGGAATTTTTAGGCAGCCTTTTGCGCTTTTCTTTCGCTCTTTTGGCTTCTTCTGCGGGCGATAAAGCCTTTTCGCCATGTCGCACGTCTTCAATATAACCTGCCAAAGAAAATGCGTCCGATTGTTCGGCAATCGCTTCGTAAAGCGCGGAAAGTTCAGTGAACGCGGCTTTTAAACCAACGGAATCTTTTTCGTAAGTTCCGAATTCGATTTGTCCCGCGCCGTGCGCCGCAAGAACTTTATAGAGCCGAAAATCCATCTCGTCGCTGTCGAATTCCGCGATATTTGCAGGCAGATAAATCGTTTTGCCATCAGAGATGCGCGATTCCTGCGGCATTGCGGTTAATGGAGCGATTTCAACTTCTTTGCCCGTCAAACCTTCGATGTAAATTCGCAAAATTGTTTGAATCGCTTCAAGCGGCAAACCTTCCTGCGATTCCTGCAAAAGCGCGTTGCTGTTGCGCGTTTCCAGCGCGAAATAACTGCGCCGCGCCTTTGCGCTGTCGTTTTTTGTCTTCGCCAAACCGGTTTTAACCCATTCTTCAAACTGCGCGAGCGAAACTTTGCGAAGCGCGGACGAACTTGAACGAAACGCCTTGAGTGCGCTTTCGGTATCGGTTTCGGCGATTTCCTTTATTAAATGCAAAATTTTTCGCGCAATTTGGGCGACTTCCGTTTTCTTTCGCAAAGTCAAAATATTGGTAAAAAATTGCGGACTTGCACGAATAAATGAAATCAAAATCGCGCTCCCGCTCTTCGCAATTTGAACAAGAACTTCGTGCCAATCGTCAAAAGCAGAATCCACGCGGCGCAGAACTTCGCCGCCCGCGCTGACGAAATGAAGCGTTACGCTTCCGCCAAATTCCAAAAACTCCGACGCTTTATTTGTTAATTTAATTGCTTGTTCAGCTGAAAGTTTGCGAAGCGCGTCGGGCAAAATCTGCCATAAATCCGCCGTCATTCCGCCCGTGCGATTGGCAAAATGCGAAGCCAGCGCAATAATTGATTTAGCCGTTTCACGTTTTTTATCGCCGAATTTTTCTAATGTTTCGGCAATCTTCGGCGTTTTTTGCAAAAAATCCGCGCTGTGTTTGGCAGAACGGTTGGCAATCTCAAAAGCCAAGCTCAAAATTTGGGTGAAAAGTTCATCATCACCAACTTTTTTCGCCAAATTGGGAATTGATTCAAAAGTTTCAAGCGCAATCGAACTTGACAGCACGAGTTGGCGCGTGCAGATTTGAAAAACGAGCGAACGCGCTCGTTTGGGAACTTTTTTCAAATCATTCACTCCGCCGGTAAAAAATTTCGCGCCTAAATCGGCATTCGCCATTGCCAAGCGTCTGCCCATTTCGCCCCAAGCGCGTAAGTCTTCGGCTTCTAAAATCTTCGCCGCCTTTGGCACGGCTTCGACAAATCCGCGGCTGACTCTTAAGGAAACGCCTGCCAAAGCTGCGCTCATCTCCAGCGCGACAATTTTTTTATCGTTTGGAAGTTTTCCCAAACGCCGCGCCAAATCCGTGAATGTTTGTTTTTTGGAGTTGGATATTTCGTTTTCCGTTTCTGCCATATTTAAATTTTAGGTGAAAAAGCGGAAAAGTGAAAATGTGAAAAAGTTTTGCCGATGAAGCCCAACTTCTTATTAATTGATTTGACTAACATGCAAAGCGTTCTGAGTTCCAACTAAAGTTGGAACTCAGAACGCGCGAACTCAGAACTTTGTGTTTTACCCTAGCTACATTCAAAAATTGTTCTAAAGGGAAAGAGCGACAAGTTAAGGAACCCTATCGCTCTTTCTTATTCAATTGGACCCATAAATTACTGCACAGTTTTCATCTTTTCTTTCGCTTTCGCAAAATCACCCGCTTTGATAATCGTAATGTTATCGGGCGTGATGTATTTTCGCATCGCCGCATTGACTTGTTCGGGTGCTAAGGCTTTGATTTTTGCTTCAAAGTCCGCGTCCCAGGCAATTGTGCGATTCAAAAACAGATAACTGTTTAGTTTGCCCGCCAATTCACGGTCTTGAGCGCGTGAAAGTTGGCGCGATTGCAGCCAACCGCTTTTCGCCGCTTCGACTTCTTCTGCCGTGAAACCGTCTTTTTGCAGCTTGGCGAGTTCGTCCTTGAATGCGGCTTCGAGTTTTTCCGCATTTTCGGGCGCGTAAATTGCGTTAGCGAAAAACGAACCTGTTTCGTCCAATGAACTTGCATTGAAAGATGAACCGACACCATAACTCAAGCCTTCTTTTTGACGAATGCGCGTTGCCAGCCGCGAATTCAAAAATCCGCCGCCAAGCATATAATTTCCCAACGTCAGCGCAGGATAATCGGCACTGTCATCACGAATTTTCACATTCAAACGCGCCACGAAAACCGCATTTGCCTTGTCGGGCGTTTCAAACGATTTGTTAATCGGCGCGAAGGCGCGGTATTCGCTTTTAATACGCGTATAACCGCCCGGACTTTTCCAATCGGCGAATAATTCTTTCGTCAATGCGGAAATTTCCCGTTCGTCAAAATCGCCGACAATCGCCAGCGTTGCGTTTGACGCGCCGTAAAAATCTTTGTAAAACCTTTTTACATCTTCCAATGTAACCGCTTTGACATCGGCGATTTCTTCTTCAATCGTTCCTGAATAATTCGGATGTCCCTTCGGATAAATGTTAAAATATCGGCTGAGTTCCGTAAAAGCAACCGAAGTCGGCTCGCTTTTTCGGCTTTCGATGTTTGTTAATGTTTCTTGTTTGAGTTGGTCGAATTCACTTTGCGGAAATGACGGTTCGCGCAAAATTTCATTAACCAGACGCAAAACAGCCGGTAAATTCTCCCGCGTGGTTTCGATGGAAGCAATCGCACT
>JACCYR010000012.1 GCA_013696385.1 Acidobacteriota bacterium | reverse complement strand
TTAATAATAGTTTAATAGTTAAACCTTTATCTTCTATTTCCTCTGTCTGATTTTTATGGAAAATTTCCGCCGTCGAGTCCCGGAATACTAAAGCCGGAATCCTGTCCGCCGCGTCGTCCGTTGCCTTGCGGAAACTGCGGCATTTTTAGAAACGGCTCAACACCGGATAAAAGTTTAATTGCTGTAAAGCGTTCTTGGTTGGAACTTCTCGTGCTAGAGATAGCAATCATATCGCCGACTTTTAAATCGGCAGCGGTGATATTCGGAAAACGCTCAAGTAAATCATCAAGACTGCCGCTGCGCATTCCGCCGCCTTGTCCCGCTTGGTTTGGTAAAGTTTGTCTTTGTGTTTGCCCGCCTTGCCGATTGCCTGGCGGCGGACGCAGACTGCCTTGACCCGGTTGCGTTCCGACGGCTTGCATCATTTGCATTTGTGCCATTCTTTGCGCCATTTCCGCCGGAAATTGTTTCAGAACAGTGTTTTTTCCGACGACAATCGTTACGTCCTTTTTGGTCTGGATATTATTAATGATGATTTCATTTTTTTCAGCATTTATCGCGGTAATAGTTCCGGCAATGGTTTGAAATGCGCCCGTAACAATTTTTTCCGCGCTAAAAGTTGTCCCGTCGGCATTTTTGTCTCCCAGAGCGCGAATCGAATCGCCCGTTTTTATATCATTAAAAGTGTTTGGTTTAGCTTCGTTATAGTTGCTCGAATCAGGCGCGTAGCGAACTAATGCCACGTTGTCTTTCGGCGTAACTGTTACATCTCTCGAACCGACAATTCCGCGCACTAAAACCGTAATTTCTTTAGTTTGCGGATTTATTGCTTTAACTTGACCCGAAATACCGCGTGTTTTCCACTCTTCCCGTTCTTTTGTCTGCCTTTGGGCAATATCGGATTTGGTCAGCAAATAAACGGCTTTCGCCGGAATCGTTTTCTTGTCTGCCGAAACCATTCCGGTTACCAGCAATTTATCGCCAACGCCAACATCCGCAAAACTCGCTGCAACCGCAGCTTTCAGACTCGGATTATCGGGCGGAACACGCTTATATTCGGTTTTATCCGACAAAGCAATTTCAATCGTGCCGTCTTTTGTCTGTAAAATGATTTTATTTTCAGCTACTGACATAACTTCACCGCCCGCATAATTCGGCTTGATGCCGACATCGGCAGACTGCGCCCAAACGCCCGTTACTCCAAATAATATAAACAACGCCGATAATATAAATGTTTTTCGCATTTTTAATTTTCTCACTTTTTAACACGAAATTTACTGAATAATTACACGCCCGCGCCAAAAAAAGGTTGCCTTCAGCCGTAAGTATAAAGACGTAAATTACACCGAAAAGGTTTGTTTAGTTTTGTAAAGTTTTGTAAATGGGAATGTTAATGAATTTAAGCCCTTTTCCAGCCGTTGGTTGAGCGAGCGGTCAACACCAAGCCAAGACTGGCAGACATTAGAGCCAACAGAGCAATCGTCCAGAGATAAGGAACGGAAAGGAATGTCGTCCAAACAATTACACCGATTAAAATTGCCAGCGTTTCCGATTGTTTGTTTTCGGGTAAAAAGCGTTTTTGTAACTGTTTGCCGACACTTACCTGCAATGCGACACGCCCGAAAACATAGCCTAGCATCAGCAAAACAAACGCCATCAAACCGAAAATTGCACTCAAATAATTCGGCAGAAAACTCAAACCGACGACGACCCCAATCACTGTTACAAAAAAAGCGGCAAGCCCGATAGCGATAATTTTTAGGGTTGAAAGCCGGAAACGCACAATTGCCCGGCTGACCGCACCTGGCGCAATGGTTGTAAAAACTAAGGAAATAATAAACCAGAAAAGAATAGACAAAATGCGTTGGGCAAGAAACGACCAGGAAAAGCTCGGTGCGAAAATTTGCGTTGGATTTTGTGCAAAGTTGCGTAATTCTTCTTCAAACATCGCCACCATCACGGTTTCTTTCTCCGCGTTGCGAAGCGGTTGCTCGCTTTTGGCACGATATGTTCCGCCGAAAACTATTACATCGCCGCCGATAAAAGCATTTTCCTCTTGAATAATGTTTCCGCCAATGACGGCAACATCGCCTTCAACTTTTCCTTCAATAATAATATCGCCGCCGAAAACTAAAACGCCTTTCGCTTCTTTTTTTATAATAACGGTTTTACCGAATGAATAAATTTCATTATCTTTGGCTTCGTCAACCGTCAGCGTCTTTCCATCGGCAGAAAGAGAAACACTTGACTGAGCGTAAAGCGGAAAGACGACAAACAAAATAAAAACAAATCCCAAAATTATCTGTTTAAAAGGGATTTGTAATTGTGCGAAAAAATCTGTTTGTGTTTCCGTATAAATCACTATATTTGAGCCAGCATTTGTTTTAGAAGTTACGCAGTTAAATGCAGAAACACGCACGGAAGTCGAGTGTGCAAAGTTTCCGCAACACACTTACTTCCGTGCGTGTTTCTGCAAATTGAAAAGTGTGAATAAGGCGAGAAAAAAGAATCCGCTGAAAAAAACAAATAAAATGGCTGAGTTAAAAACAATCTGATGGCTTAAAGAGCGCAGAATGATTGTCGTTCCAATGGCAAAATCATAAATTAAATGAAACAAAAAACCGCCGACTGCTAAAAATTGATCGCCTGCTTTCCAAAAAGTCTGTAAAACCGTTCCGGTGTCGCCGCCCAAACCCAAAACACCCAGCAACAGTAATGCCGCGCAAACAAAAAAAGATTTAAATCTTTCCTGCGGACGGCGCAAACCGCTGACTTTGCTTTCGGCGGTGGTAACAACCACTTTGGTAAAATTTTTGGGAAGTTCAACTTCCCTTTCGTTTTCCAAAGCAAAATCTAAGGCGCAGAGCAGCTTTTTTTGTTCGTTGAGTTCCGCCTTACAATTTTGGCAACCGGCAAAGTGCATTTCCAAATCTAGTTCTTCAGGCGGAGAAAGTTCGCCGTCAATATAGGCGGCAATTTCATTTTGCGGACACGCTTTTTCGGTTGTAACGGCTTGAAAATTCATTATGCGGCATTTATTTAAGAAATTTAATTGTTAATGGATATTCCCAAAATTCGCCATTGTTGGCTTTGATTCCGCCGATTATCGGGAAGACAATTCCCATAATTCCGAGTGCGATAAATCCCAAAATACCAATTAAAACAAATGTTAAAACAAGACTGACCGCACCGTAAATTAAAGCAGAAATCATCCAATTCGCAACCATTTTGCCGTGAGCATCAAGTGTTGGCATTTCATCTTTTTTCATTTGCCAAATGAGAATTGGCGCGATAACGCCGCCGAACGGAACAATAAAATTTAATAACTGCGATAAATGCAGGAACATTCCCGTTTGTTTTTGTTCGGGTGTTTGCAGAACACCCGGCGGCTGATATTGCATATTGTAATTCATTTTTTCCTCATTAAATTCCGGTAAATCCGCGTTCGACAAAAATTTCGCGCATCATTTCCCGCGCTCTGAAAAGACGATTTTTTACCGTTCCAAGCGGCAGATTCGTAATTTCCGCAATTTCGTCATAACTCAAATCTTGGGCGTGCCGCAGCAAAATCAATTCCCGATAAACTGCGGGCAGACATTTAACAACTGACTCAATTTCCGTGCGCCATTCGCTTCTTTCTTGGTCTTGTTCCGGCGTTGGCTGCGGACTTTCGATTTGCAGTTGAAAGTTGCCGTCCTCGTTTTCTGTTTCAAGGCTTTGCTGATATGTCGAATTTCTCCGCATATAATCAATCGCGGCGTTGTGCGCGATACGATAAAGCCACGTCGAAAATTTGTAATCGGAACTGTAACGCTTCAATGAATTATAAACTTTGATAAAAACTTCCTGCGTTACGTCGAGCGATGCATCATAATTGTTCAACATCCGATAAACATAGCCAGTAATCGGGCGTTGATAACGGCGGACGAGTTCCTCAAAACCGTCTTCGCGCCCGCCAATTGCCTTCTCAATCAACTCGCCGTCGGTTAAACTTTTAATTTTTTCCAATGTAATTGCTTGTGTCATCATAGATGCAAAGGTATTACGGTGTTGTTTCTAAAAATGTTTCAAGATATAAAGTGAAAAATGAAAGGTGAAAAGTGAAAAGTAAAGAGTAACTAACAACGATTGGCGAAATAGATTGGAAAGTTAAAGCAAAATGCTTAACAGTAAATACCTTTCTTCACTTTTCACCTATCACTTAACCTATTTCCAACCTAAACTTGCAAGTCCGGCGGGCGCGGCAAGGTCGTCAAAACTTAGATCTTGGGCAGGCAAATATAATCCGATGTCTTCGGGGCGCAGTATATTAAGCGTTTTTCCCAATGCTTCGTCGGCAATCTCCTTTAATCTGGCAGGCGTAAAACTTTTACCGACGACCAGAAGTTTTTCCAAAAAGGTTTCGCTCGATTCATCACCGAAACGGTCGCGGTAAAACATCAACAGGCGATAAATTTCGTCATCTCTTTCGCTGTCGGTGCAAGTTATCGAACGAACAACCGTCGGCTCGTCGCCGCGCATCAGAAGCGCGGTAAAACCATCGGTCTGTGAACTGATTAAAAGCGAATCGGTTTGATTTTTCGTGTCAATCAGCCAGTTTGCTTCGCTAATTGCCCGCGGCAAAATCAAACCTGCCCGCCAACCGAGCATTTCAAACAGCGTTTCGTATTCGTCAATCACGCTGAGTTTTACGGCGGTGGCGAAATAGCGGGATTTCCCGCCCGCATCCGGCGTAATTTTGCGCCGCGAAATCCGCATTTCACCCGCCGGCACGCCGAAAGTGTTCTCTGATTTCCAATCTAAAATTTCCGACAACTCTTGTTTTGACGCTGGTTCGTTTTCAAGCGTTAAAATCGCGGTTCGCGCCGTATTGCTCGGCAGAGAAACCGACCAGCGTTTTTGTTTTCGCAAACCGGCAGTGGTTATAACCTCTTCAAGCAAAACCAACATCTCATCTGCGCTCGAAATGTTTTTTTCGGTAAAACTCGGCGTGAGCAGATGTTCCGGCAATTCGCTGGTAGCAGCTTGCTTGACGCTGAATTTTCTTTTGCCTTCTTTCTGCAAAGCGAGAGCCGTTACGCTTTCCGCTTCCAAGCCAAGTGCGGCACGCGGATAATTCGGTTGGGTTAAAGTTTCTAACATTTCTTTTATTTGCGATTTTAGATTTGCGATTTTTCTCCTTCGCGGTTCGCAGTTTGTTGCTCGTTGATATTTGATTAACAATAAAACGTAAAATATCAATTACAAACCAATCGCAGATCGCAAATCTTAATAATCTTTATATTGTTTGCCGTCGCTGTCTTCGCCCTCGGCTAGACTTTTTATGTTTGTTAATCCTTGTCCGCCGTCAGTCGAATATGCGTCCTCGCCTTGGATTTCGTCCCATTCGGCTTTTTCGGTAATCGGGTCAATCGGCTTTTCGCGCAAATATCCGCCTGTAATTAAATCATCTAATGCTTGCGGCAATTTTCCTTTGTCCGAAGCATATTGGTCAATCTGGTTACGCATCTGAAAAAGATTTTCTTTCAAAACGGTTTCGCGGGCTTGCTGGACGCTGCGCTGATAAGTCGGCAAAGCAACTGACAGCAAAATTATCAGGATAAACATTGCTATCATCAATTCAAGCAATGAAAACCCGCGCTCGATTTTGGACTTTGGACTTTGGACTTTATAAAAACTACCAATCACTATATTTCTCTCCGTTTAAGGCTTCGTTGTCCGAACTTGAACGCACATCAAAAACGTTTATCTCGTCCCAACTTCCCGCGTCGGCGGTTTGAAAAGAAGAACGTAAAACCCAGTCTTTTTCGCCTGTCATCGGGTCAACCGGAATCTCGCGCAAATAAACCTTATTATGTTCAGTCGTGTCGTTCTGCTCGGTCGCATTTTTATCATCAAAAGCACCGCTCAACTGCACATTCAAACCGCGGGCTTTGACCCGAACACCTTCCGCCAAAATTTCCAGACTCGGCGGATAGCGGTCGAGGTTTTCCGTATCGAAAATTTTACAATCGTCAATCACGACGCGGCTTCGCGGGTCGGCGGTAATATTACCACCCAATATAGCCTGATTTCCGGTGATGAGCGCGCCTTGCGGACACGCGCCGACTGTATCCCGATGAAATTCATCAATTGCATTGCGGAGCGTCCGCAAATTTTCCCGAAGCCGCAATTCCTTCTGCCGTCTAACCGCGTTTTGAGTCAGCGGAATCGTTCCCATCACCAGAATTGACAGCACAACTAAAGTAATAATCAATTCAAGTAAAGTGAATCCGCCTGCCGATTTTGGATTTTGGATTTTGGATTTTAGATTTTTCAACTGCTTACGGCTCATTGTCTATTGCTCAGTTTTCTAAAATTTCACGATAAAATTCTTGCCGTCGGCGGTCAGGAAATTCAGAATATCTTTATCAAACGCAATTTCGTGTTTGCCGTCGGTTAAGGCTTCGACTTCGATATAAGCCAGAATTCCCGAACTATTTTCGGCAATATCTTTTGCCGACGAAAGCGATACAAACATTTTTCCGGCTTGATTCAAAAACGGTTTGACGGAAGTTTGCGCCATATCCGTGCCGAAAACATCGCCGAAACTGACGCTGCGAACCGCCAATTTTTTTCCATCAAATTTCAAACCCAAAACTGCCGAGCGGAATGCGTTTGCGCTTCTGACCATGACGGCAATCTTGGTTTTTTCGCCGGTTTTCATTTCCGGAAGATTCGGTAAAAACTGCAAATCGGCAGTCGGAGCGTCAAAAATCGGAATATCTTCCGTTACCTTTAACGAAGTTTGCTGAGTCGTAATTTTATTTACCGAAGTATCCGCCGTCTGGTTTATCTGCAAAGTTTTAACAGCCGAATCAATCGGGCGAAGATTTGCCGCCGTTAAGTTTGAACTTTGAATACTTGCTGTTGTCTGATTTTCCGCCGGACTGTCGGCAGAAACTTTTTCGGTTGTTTGCGCCGAACTCGATTTTACATAAGCCGGTGTATCTGATTTCTGGTCGGGCAACTGAACCTTTGCAACATTTGGAACTTTGCGGGCGGCGGCGAGTTGTTCTTCGATTTCTTCCTGCAAAATCATTGCTTCCAAAGAACCACTCGTCGGCGTTACGACACTTCCCGTCGGGCGTTCGATTTCATCTTCAGGCAGAATCGCCGGTGCGCGGATAACTCGCGGCGTTACGGCGATAACCACATCGGTTTGCCGATTATCTTTGGTCGGCGCGGTAAAAAGTCTGCCCAAAATCGGAATTAAACCCAAAAATGGCAAACCTTCGCGTCCGTTGCTTTCCACGCCTTGCGCGACGCTTGCCAGCAAAAGAGTTTTGTTATTCTGCACCCGCGCCGTTCCTTTAATCGTGCGTTCGGTAAAGGTCGGTGTCAAACTCGCATTCAAAACATCTTTTGATTCAATTTCCATCGCCACCTGAACGTCTTTATTCGGAAAAACAATTGGCTTAAATTTTAAGGTCAAACCAACCTGCTCGTAGTTAATAACATCGCCGACAAAGCTATTGCCGCCGGTTGTTCCACCCGGGTTTCCACCGGTATTAAAACCATTTGAAATGGTCGCGGTTCTGACCGGAACTCGCTGACCGATTCGCGCCGAAGAATCTTCGTTGTTAAATGCGTGAATCTGTGTCGAAGCGATAAGTTTTGTGTTATTTTGTCTTTGCAGGGCAATCAGATTTATTG
>JACCYR010000007.1 GCA_013696385.1 Acidobacteriota bacterium | reverse complement strand
GCGCTCTGGACTGAGTTTGGCGCAAGCACGGCGTTTTTAATCAGCGCGTTTATTTCGCTGTGCGCCGCCGTATTTCTTTTGACCATTCAAACAAAGAAAACAACTCCAGATTCCAAATTCCCAATTTCAGATTGAAAATTCCACATTCAAATCTGGAATCTGGAATTTGGAATCTGAAATTATTTCAATCTTTTCTCTTTGCGAAATTTCTTGACAACCATTTCGCGTCGCAACTTCGGCAAATGGTCAATAAACAATTTGCCGTCGCAGTGGTCGGTTTCGTGCAGGAAACAACGCGCCGCCAGAGCTTCGACTGCTTGCTCGAACCACTCGCCCCTTTCATTTTGCGCTTTTAATCTAACTTTATTGGCGCGGATAACAACCGCCGGAATTTTGCCGACCGAAAGACAGCCTTCTTGTCCGCTTTGTTCGCCTTCGGTCGAAACAATTTCGGGATTTGCCGCAACCAGTTTGATGCCCTCGCAGTCCATCACGAACAGCCGCAGATTCAAACCGATTTGCGGCGCGGCAAGCCCAACGCCTTCCGCGTCATACATTGTTTTAAACATATCCGCGCACAAATTTTTGAGTTCCTCGTCAAATTTGGTTACGGGTTTGCCGACCTTTGCAAGAACTTCTTCGGGATATTCGATTATTTTTCTGATGCTCATAAAAATTCCAGATTCCAAACTCCAGATTCCAAATCTCTTTTTTCAATCTGGAATTTGGAATCTGGAATTATCTCGGAATCATACCGCGCCGCGAATTGCGCGAGAAATCGCGCTTGGCGAAAAAGCCTTTTTCGTCCCGCGTCATACATTCCCAGCAAATTGTTTTTTCTACGTTTGTCGGGCTGACAAAAACATTATAATGCTCCATTACGCGGTCGCATTCCGAACATCTGGCAGGCGGTTTTTCCGTTGATTCCATTTTTTATTTTACCTTTTAAGGCAGTTGATAAACTTTGTAAGCTTCAGCGTTTAAAAATAACAGGATAAGGATAAATGGCGCGGCTGACAAGGCGCGCTGCGTTATGCTTGTTTTTTATCGCGACAAGTTGGCGACTTTTAAAAAGAATGAAGGATGAAGACAGAAATTCTTCATCCTTCTCGCGGCTTTTATTTACAACTGTTTAGGGCGCATCGTAAGCGGGCGCGGGCAGATCGCCGCTTGCGCCGAATTGTGCCGATTGAAATGCGCTATTTGAACTTCGCGTAACATACCAAGTTCCGTTTGACGGACGAAATACTGCAATATCGGCTTTGCCGTCTCCGTCATAATCCGCTGGAACAGGTAAATCCGTGCCAAAGCCAAACGCCACACCTATGAATCCGGTTTGGCTTCTTTGCAGATACCAAATGCCGCTTGCCAATCGGAAAACGGCGATGTCGGTTTTGCCATCGCCGTCGTAATCCTGCGGCACGGGCAAATCCTGAAAATTGCCGTTGCCGAACGGCATAGCACGTAAGTTATTATCGGAACTTTGCAGAATATACCAAACACCGCCGGCTTCCCGATAGACGGCAATGTCGGTTTTACCATCGCCGTCGTAATCGCCGACAACAGGACGGTCAACGCCGCTTATTCCCCATTGCTGCGCCCGAAATGAATTATCCGAACTCTGCCGAATGTAGAAAAAAGACGGTGAAGACGGTTCTGCACCTCGCCGAAAAACTGCAACATCGGCTTTACCGTCGCCGTCGTAATCACCAGCGACCGGAATATCGCCGTTTTGTCCAAATGGAATGCTGTAAAATGTGTTGTCGCTGCTGCGAACGTAATACCAAGTCCCGTTTGACGGGCGAAAAACTCCGATGTCGGCGATGTTGTCGCCGTCGTAATCTTCAGGCGCGGGAACATCACCGTTTTGTCCGAATGCCTGACCGCGCACCGAATTGTCCGAACTGTTCAAGATATACCAAACGCCGTTTGAAGGACGGAAAACGGCATAATCTGTTTTAAGATCGCCGTCAAAATCGGCAGACGCTTTGGCGCGAGTCATTTTCTCAACCGTTCCGCCAAGCCCGACAACGTAAATTTCGCCGGCTTCGTCCTCGCCGAAAGACGAGATATTGCGCGTTGTGTCCTGCAGCAAAATTTGCTGGTTATTTTGCCATATCCAAATTTCGCCCGTGCAGTAATCAGCGTAAGTGTATGCGCCGTTTGGCAAACTTCCTTTTGTGCCGCGATAGACGTAACCGCCCGTTACCGAGCAACGTCCTCCCGTATGACTGTATTGAAAAATCGGCGGAATAAAGTTATTCGGATTGCAAAGAT
>JACCYR010000453.1 GCA_013696385.1 Acidobacteriota bacterium | reverse complement strand
CTAATCTTTCACCGTAAGCACTATACGATGTTCAAACTCCAACGCTTAGAAATCACCGGCTTTAAATCCTTTGCCGATTACACCGAAATTATTTTCACAGGCAGCGGAATTACGGCTGTCGTCGGACCAAACGGTTGCGGCAAAAGTAATGTTGCTGACTGTATCGCTTGGGTTTTAGGCGAGCAACGCGCCAAATCTCTGCGCGGCGAAGAGATGAAAGATGTCGTCTTTCAAGGCACAAAAAGACGCAAGCCGAGCGGAATGGCGGAAGTTATTTTGCATCTTGTCCGCGACGATGAAACACTTTTTGAAACTGATGAAGACGAACTCAGCGACATTGATGAAACATTAAGCGAGATTGATGAAAACGCGATTAATGTGGATGAAATCGAAGCACAAAACACTGAACTTGAAACGCAAGAATTGCAACCCGAAAACTTGGAACTTGGAACTTGGGACTTGGAACTTGAAACCGCAAAAGCCGCGCAGGTTGGTTCGATTCAAACTATTCAAACTAAAATAAAAACTAAGCGGCATTGGAAACCGCGCAGTTTCGCGCTTGAATTTGCGCCCGGCGAAGCCGTTTCCGTTACGCGCCGCCTTTATCTTTCGGGCGAAAGCGAATATCAACTCAACGGAAAAACATGCCGCCTCCGTGATATTCAAGATTTGTTTGCCGGAACAGGACTTTCGGGAGCGCATTATGCTCTTGTCGAGCAAGGAAAAATCGGGCAGATTTTGTCTTCAAAACCAAGCGACCGGCGAAATTTAATCGAAGAAGCCGCCGGAATTTCCAAATTTCGCACGCGCCAACGCGCCGCCGAAACGCGGCTTGAATCAGCCAAAATAAATCTGAGCCGTATTTCCGACATCGTTTCTGAAATTGATAAACAGGCAAATGCGCTTCGTCGGCAAGCCGCCAAAACTCGGCGTTATAAAATTTTGCGCGAAGAATTCCGCGCCACTTTGCGCCAAACTTTTTCCGCCGAAGGCAAACATTTATCGGAATTAGTTGACGAATTGGAAACAAAACTTACTAAAGCCGTAAAAATCGAGCGCGAGATTTTTGCAAATGTCGCCGAAAAAGACGCAGCCTTCCGCCAAGCGACAAACAAAGCGCGTGAAGCGGAAGAAAATTTGTCGCACCTTCGCGCCGCGCATTCGGAAAACGCCTTGCAGCGCGATAGAAATTTGCGCGAACAGCGTTATCAGCAAGAGCAGTTCGCCAACTTGAATGTGCGTTCTGCAACCTTGAAAGACGAAATTGAAGCTAATAACGGGCGGCTTAAACTTTTCAAATCGGAAATTGAACGGCTCAAAAACGACGAGCAAAAAGAACGCGCCGAAGCCGAAAAAGCTGAAACTTCCCTACGCGAAGCCGAAAGTAAATATCAGGCAAAGGTCAAAGACTTGCGCGAAACAGAAACCGAACTCGAAACGGAACGCGCCAATTTGATGGCGCATACATCGGCGGTTGAGCGATTTGCGGAAATCGAACGCCAACTCGAAAACACACTTGAGCGTTTGAAAGAACGGCTCGAAGGTTTAAAACGCGAAGGAATACGCGCCGCAGAAACTCACGCCGAACACGCCAAAGAAGCGAAAAAACTTGAAAAAAATCTAGGCACGGAGCGCGAAAAATTATCAAAATTACAAACTGAAAAACAAGAACTTTTAATCGAATCAGGCGAAACGCGAACAGTTTTGCAAAGTGTCGAAAAGGTATTAAAAGATTTGCGCGAAGAATTTTCCCGAACAAAACATCGGCTTGAAACCTTGCAGGAACTCGAAGAAAAACGGACAATTTACGCGCCGACGGTGCAGAAACTTTTTGCCGAACAAGCAAAAATCGGCGTGAGGTTTTTGGGAACTTTGGCGGATAAACTTAATGTTGACGAAAAAGCGGAAAAGGCGGTTGAAAATCTTTTCGGCAGCTTTTTGCAGACGATTTTGGTTGAATCGGAAGAAGACGCGCGGAAAACAATTCGCTTTTTGAATGAAAATAATCTTGGGCGAATTTCAATTTTGGTTTTATCTCCCGTAAAGGCGCAAAGACGCAAAGGCGCAGAGATAGAAGGCAAAAGTGGAATCAAAGACCAAAAACCAAAGACCAAAGACCGAAAACCGAAAACCGAAGGTTTTTTAGGCATTTCAGATGAGATTGCCGAAATTCTGATGGAAGTTTTTCCGCGTGAAATGTCAGCCCAGATTGTTGGAAATCTTGACGAAATAAAAGCTGAAACCGATGAAATTTTTGCGACTTTTGATGGCGATTTGAATTTTGGCGGAAAACTTTTCGTTAGCGGAAAATCGAACGCTAATGAGAAAAATACTTCGCTTTTGGCGTTCAAGCGCGAACTGCGCGAACTCAAAACAAACAGCGAAAAGTTTGGCAAAGAAATCGAAAAAGCCGGAAAAGAAACCGAAAAAGTGCGTTTGAGTTTGGTTGAAAAAGAAAATGAAATCGTAGATCTGCAATCGTTAATTGTAAAAGTCGAGCGCGAATTATTGAGTTTGGAGATTCAGGAAAAATCAATCAAACAGGAGTTGGAACGCGCTGAACGTCATAGAAAAGTTGTCGGCGAAGAAACAAATCAAATCGAAACGGAACTTACGGAAATTCAGGAAAAGCAAAATGAAGCAAAATCAAACGCAAACAAGGCGGAAAAAGCACAAAGTGTTTCGGCGGAAAAACTTGCGGGCATCACCCAAAAATTAAACGAAGCGCGAACAAAAATTGAAGCTGAAAATACTATTTTAAATGAGAAAAGAACTTTGGCGGCAACCTCAAACGAGCGTCGGCGTTCGGCGCAAGTTGCTTTGCGGCGCGTCGAAAATGAGTTAAAGGAACTCGAATTGCGCCTTGCAAAACAGAATCTGGAAATCTTGGAAACAGAAGACAAACAAAAGAATCTAACCAAATCAATCGCCGAAATCGAACGTAAAGCTGCAGAAGCCGAAAACGAGCAAAGATTTGAGCAAGACGAACTCACGACGGCAGCCGCGCATCTAAAACTTGCGCGTCAGCAGGCTGATGCGATGAGTTTGAAACTTGCGGAGTTGAATAAAAAATCTGCCGAAGCGCGAAATGAACGTGCCACATTTGAAATCAGACAAGCTGAAACGGTAACGCGGGTAAGGAATTTAAACGAGAAATGTTTGCAGGATTTGAATTTGTCTTTGGTTGAATTAGTTGAAAACACGGAAACCGCGAGCGATTTTGATTTTGCGAAAGCGCGAAACAGAGTTGATGATTTGCGCGATAAACTTGAAAATTTCGGCGCGATAAATATGTTGGCGTTGGAAGAATTGGCGGAAACCGAAGAACGGTTTTTGTTTTTGACTTCGCAGCGTCAAGACATTATTGACAGCATCAACGCGGCGGAAGAAGCGTTGCGCGAGATTAAGGAGCGTTCACGCGAAAGATTTCAGGATGCGTTTGCAAAAATTAACTGCAATTTTACCGAGCTTTTTGGGGAACTTTTCGGCGGCGGCAAAGGCGAAATGACTTTGCTTGAATCAGAAGACATTCTCGAAGCCGGAATTGAAATCGTCGCCCAGCCGCCGGGCAAACGTCTGCAAAATATCCTGCTTTTGTCGGGTGGCGAAAAAGCGATGGCGGCAATCGCGCTGGTTTTGGCAATCTTTAAATATCGTCCCGCGCCGTTTTGCCTTTTGGACGAAGTTGACGCTCCATTGGACGATGCAAATGTCGGACGGTTTGTTAAAAAAGTAGAGGAAATGTCTGAAAAGACGCAGTTTATTGTCATCACGCACAACAAACGGACAATGGAAGCGGCACGTGCGCTTTACGGCGTTACGATGCAGGAAGCCGGAATTTCGAAGGTCGTTTCGGTCAGGTTTGAATAGATTTTCGGTAGATAAAAGATGAAAAATTTAAGATTTACAGTTCTATTTTTGATAACAACTTTGGCATTGACAGGTTCATTTTTTGCTCAAACAAAAAAGCGCAATTCTAGAAAACAAACTCCAAAACCAAGCGCGACCATCCAACCGAAACAGAAAGAAACTCAGTCTGATGTAATTTCTACACCGAAAACTTCGGGCAAAAAAAACGAGCGTCCGACAGACGAAAACGCGAAAAACAATTCACTTTTGCCTAAGTCGACGGAAAATCCGCCGGTTTATTTTTACGAATTCTCGCATCCTAATTTTCTGGTTTCACAAGTATTTATCGAACACGACGAAAATGGGAAAGGCAAAATTACGTTTCTGAAAAAAGATTTTAGCGAAGCAGTTTCCGACCCGATTCAACTTTCGGCGGCAATTCTGGAAAAATTAAAAACTCTTTTTAAGACGCTAAATTTTCTCGAATCCGTTGAAGTCTATCAATCTGCCGAAAGAAATTATGCCCATCTCGGCACAATGAAAATCAAGCTAAAAAAAGACGGGCGCGAAAGAACCGCCGCATTTAACTGGACGGAAAATAAAGAGGCAAAGGATTTGGCAGACGAATACCGAAAAATCAGCAATCAATATATTTGGATGTTTGATGTTGGCGTGGCGCGTGAAAATCAGCCGTTGGAATCGCCGCACCTGATGGACGTGCTTGACGCGCTCATCAGACGTAATGAAATTTCCGATTCAGAGCAGATGATTCCTTTTTTGAAAGAATTGAGCGACGATGAACGTATTCCGCTGATTGCGCGAAATCACGCCACCAAATTGATACAGCAAATCGAAAAACAAGCGGCAAAAAGGCAAGACGACAAAAAGTGACGCTTGATGCCGTTATTGTCTTGTTTCTGCCTGAAACATAAATAAAAAGAAAAAAGTTGGAGTCAGATAAATTTATCTGACTCCAACTTTTTTCTTTTTATTTATGTTTCAGGCAGAAACAAGACAATAACGGCATCAAGCGTCACTTTTTGTCGTCTTGCCTTTTTGCCGCTTGTTTTTCGATTTGCTGTATCAATTTGGTGGCGTGATTTCGCGCAATCAGCGGAATACGTTCATCGTCGCTCAATTCTTTCAAAAAAGGAATCATCTGCTCTGAATCGGAAATTTCATTACGTCTGATGAGCGCGTCAAGCACGTCCATCAGGTGCGGCGATTCCAACGGCTGATTTTCACGCGCCACGCCAACATCAAACATCCAAATATATTGATTGCTGATTTTTCGGTATTCGTCTGCCAAATCCTTTGCCTCTTTATTTTCCGTCCAGTTAAATGCGGCGGTTCTTTCGCGCCCGTCTTTTTTTAGCTTGATTTTCATTGTGCCGAGATGGGCATAATTTCTTTCGGCAGATTGATAGACTTCAACGGATTCGAGAAAATTTAGCGTCTTAAAAAGAGTTTTTAATTTTTCCAGAATTGCCGCCGAAAGTTGAATCGGGTCGGAAACTGCTTCGCTAAAATCTTTTTTCAGAAACGTAATTTTGCCTTTCCCATTTTCGTCGTGTTCGATAAATACTTGTGAAACCAGAAAATTAGGATGCGAGAATTCGTAAAAATAAACCGGCGGATTTTCCGTCGACTTAGGCAAAAGTGAATTGTTTTTCGCGTTTTCGTCTGTCGGACGCTCGTTTTTTTTGCCCGAAGTTTTCGGTGTAGAAATTACATCAGACTGAGTTTCTTTCTGTTTCGGTTGGATGGTCGCGCTTGGTTTTGGAGTTTGTTTTCTAGAATTGCGCTTTTTTGTTTGAGCAAAAAATGAACCTGTCAATGCCAAAGTTGTTATCAAAAATAGAACTGTAAATCTTAAATTTTTCATCTTTTATCTACCGAAAATCTATTCAAACCTGACCGAAACGACCTTCGAAATTCCGGCTTCCTGCATCGTAACGCCGTAAAGCGCACGTGCCGCTTCCATTGTCCGTTTGTTGTGCGTGATGACAATAAACTGCGTCTTTTCAGACATTTCCTCTACTTTTTTAACAAACCGTCCGACATTTGCATCGTCCAATGGAGCGTCAACTTCGTCCAAAAGGCAAAACGGCGCGGGACGATATTTAAAGATTGCCAAAACCAGCGCGATTGCCGCCATCGCTTTTTCGCCACCCGACAAAAGCAGGATATTTTGCAGACGTTTGCCCGGCGGCTGGGCGACGATTTCAATTCCGGCTTCGAGAATGTCTTCTGATTCAAGCAAAGTCATTTCGCCTTTGCCGCCGCCGAAAAGTTCCCCAAAAAGCTCGGTAAAATTGCAGTTAATTTTTGCAAACGCATCCTGAAATCTTTCGCGTGAACGCTCCTTAATCTCGCGCAACGCTTCTTCCGCCGCGTTGATGCTGTCAATAATGTCTTGACGCTGCGAAGTCAAAAACAAAAACCGTTCTTCGGTTTCCGCCAATTCTTCCAACGCCAACATATTTATCGCGCCGAAATTTTCAAGTTTATCGCGCAAATCATCAACTCTGTTTCGCGCTTTCGCAAAATCAAAATCGCTCGCGGTTTCCGTGTTTTCAACTAATTCAACCAAAGACAAATTCAAATCCTGCAAACATTTCTCGTTTAAATTCCTTACCCGCGTTACCGTTTCAGCTTGTCTGATTTCAAATGTGGCACGTTCATTTCGCGCTTCGGCAGATTTTTTATTCAACTCCGCAAGTTTCAAACTCATCGCATCAGCCTGCTGACGCGCAAGTTTTAGATGCGCGGCTGCCGTCGTGAGTTCGTCTTGCTCAAATCTTTGCTCGTTTTCGGCTTCTGCAGCTTTACGTTCGATTTCGGCGATTGATTTGGTTAGATTCTTTTGTTTGTCTTCTGTTTCCAAGATTTCCAGATTCTGTTTTGCAAGGCGCAATTCGAGTTCCTTTAACTCATTTTCGACGCGCCGCAAAGCAACTTGCGCCGAACGCCGACGCTCGTTTGAGGTTGCCGCCAAAGTTCTTTTCTCATTTAAAATAGTATTTTCAGCTTCAATTTTTGTTCGCGCTTCGTTTAATTTTTGGGTGATGCCCGCAAGTTTTTCCGCCGAAACACTTTGTGCTTTTTCCGCCTTGTTTGCGTTTGATTTTGCTTCATTTTGCTTTTCCTGAATTTCCGTAAGTTCCGTTTCGATTTGATTTGTTTCTTCGCCGACAACTTTTCTATGACGTTCAGCGCGTTCCAACTCCTGTTTGATTGATTTTTCCTGAATCTCCAAACTCAATAATTCGCGCTCGACTTTTACAATTAACGATTGCAGATCTACGATTTCATTTTCTTTTTCAACCAAACTCAAACGCACTTTTTCGGTTTCTTTTCCGGCTTTTTCGATTTCTTTGCCAAACTTTTCGCTGTTTGTTTTGAGTTCGCGCAGTTCGCGCTTGAACGCCAAAAGCGAAGTATTTTTCTCATTAGCGTTCGATTTTCCGCTAACGAAAAGTTTTCCGCCAAAATTCAAATCGCCATCAAAAGTCGCAAAAATTTCATCGGTTTCAGCTTTTATTTCGTCAAGATTTCCAACAATCTGGGCTGACATTTCACGCGGAAAAACTTCCATCAGAATTTCGGCAATCTCATCTGAAATGCCTAAAAAACCTTCGGTTTTCGGTTTTCGGTCTTTGGTCTTTGGTTTTTGGTCTTTGATTCCACTTTTGCCTTCTATCTCTGCGCCTTTGCGTCTTTGCGCCTTTACGGGAGATAAAACCAAAATTGAAATTCGCCCAAGATTATTTTCATTCAAAAAGCGAATTGTTTTCCGCGCGTCTTCTTCCGATTCAACCAAAATCGTCTGCAAAAAGCTGCCGAAAAGATTTTCAACCGCCTTTTCCGCTTTTTCGTCAACATTAAGTTTATCCGCCAAAGTTCCCAAAAACCTCACGCCGATTTTTGCTTGTTCGGCAAAAAGTTTCTGCACCGTCGGCGCGTAAATTGTCCGTTTTTCTTCGAGTTCCTGCAAGGTTTCAAGCCGATGTTTTGTTCGGGAAAATTCTTCGCGCAAATCTTTTAATACCTTTTCGACACTTTGCAAAACTGTTCGCGTTTCGCCTGATTCGATTAAAAGTTCTTGTTTTTCAGTTTGTAATTTTGATAATTTTTCGCGCTCCGTGCCTAGATTTTTTTCAAGTTTTTTCGCTTCTTTGGCGTGTTCGGCGTGAGTTTCTGCGGCGCGTATTCCTTCGCGTTTTAAACCTTCGAGCCGTTCTTTCAAACGCTCAAGTGTGTTTTCGAGTTGGCGTTCGATTTCCGCAAATCGCTCAACCGCCGATGTATGCGCCATCAAATTGGCGCGTTCCGTTTCGAGTTCGGTTTCTGTTTCGCGCAAGTCTTTGACCTTTGCCTGATATTTACTTTCGGCTTCGCGTAGGGAAGTTTCAGCTTTTTCGGCTTCGGCGCGTTCTTTTTGCTCGTCGTTTTTGAGCCGTTCAATTTCCGATTTGAAAAGTTTAAGCCGCCCGTTATTAGCTTCAATTTCGTCTTTCAAGGTTGCAGAACGCACATTCAAGTTGGCGAACTGCTCTTGCTGATAACGCTGTTCGCGCAAATTTCTATCGCGCTGCAAGGCGTTTTCCGAATGCGCGGCGCGAAGGTGCGACAAATTTTCTTCCGCTTCACGCGCTTTGTTTGTCGCTTGGCGGAAGGCTGCGTCTTTTTCGGCGACATTTGCAAAAATCTCGCGCTCGATTTTTACGGCTTTAGTAAGTTTTGTTTCCAATTCGTCAACTAATTCCGATAAATGTTTGCCTTCGGCGGAAAAAGTTTGGCGCAAAGTGGCGCGGAATTCTTCGCGCAAAATTTTATAACGCCGAGTTTTGGCGGCTTGCCGACGAAGCGCATTTGCCTGTTTATCAATTTCAGAAACGATGTCGGAAATACGGCTCAGATTTATTTTGGCTGATTCAAGCCGCGTTTCGGCGGCGCGTTGGCGCGTGCGAAATTTGGAAATTCCGGCGGCTTCTTCGATTAAATTTCGCCGGTCGCTTGGTTTTGAAGACAAAATCTGCCCGATTTTTCCTTGCTCGACAAGAGCATAATGCGCTCCCGAAAGTCCTGTTCCGGCAAACAAATCTTGAATATCACGGAGGCGGCATGTTTTTCCGTTGAGTTGATATTCGCTTTCGCCCGAAAGATAAAGGCGGCGCGTAACGGAAACGGCTTCGCCGGGCGCAAATTCAAGCGCGAAACTGCGCGGTTTCCAATGCCGCTTAGTTTTTATTTTAGTTTGAATAGTTTGAATCGAACCAACCTGCGCGGCTTTTGCGGTTTCAAGTTCCAAGTCCCAAGTTCCAAGTTCCAAGTTTTCGGGTTGCAATTCTTGCGTTTCAAGTTCAGTGTTTTGTGCTTCGATTTCATCCACATTAATCGCGTTTTCATCAATCTCGCTTAATGTTTCATCAATGTCGCTGAGTTCGTCTTCATCAGTTTCAAAAAGTGTTTCATCGTCGCGGACAAGATGCAAAATAACTTCCGCCATTCCGCTCGGCTTGCGTCTTTTTGTGCCTTGAAAGACGACATCTTTCATCTCTTCGCCGCGCAGAGATTTGGCGCGTTGCTCGCCTAAAACCCAAGCGATACAGTCAGCAACATTACTTTTGCCGCAACCGTTTGGTCCGACGACAGCCGTAATTCCGCTGCCTGTGAAAATAATTTCGGTGTAATCGGCAAAGGATTTAAAGCCGGTGATTTCTAAGCGTTGGAGTTTGAACATCGTATAGTGCTTACGGTGAAAGATTAG
>JACCYR010000442.1 GCA_013696385.1 Acidobacteriota bacterium | reverse complement strand
ATAATCTTCAATCCAGTATTTAACTTCCCAATCAATGCCGTTGTCGCCAAGATTTCTAATGCGGACAACCGGACGAATCACTGGCGAAACATTTTCTACCTGCCGCACGATTTCGCGGATAAGCTGAATGGTTTTCGCCGGAGAATTGGCATAAAGCGTGTTGAAAAAAACAATCCGTGCATTAAGGTTCTCACGCGGCGCAACCTCGATGGCTTCTTTGCCCAGAGCACTGTTACTCATAACCAGCAGTTTGTTTTGAAATGTGCGGATTTTTACGCCGCGCCACGAAACATTTTCGACAACTCCGAAACCTTTGTTCGGAACATTAATAACATCGCCGACCTGAAAGGACTGGTCAGCTTGCAGGGCGATTCCCGCGAAAAGATTGCCGAGCGTGTCCTGCAAAGCAAGACCGATGACGACGCCTAAAATGGTCGAACCCGTAAAAATCGGCGCCAGCGGAACGTCGGGATAATAGCCTTGAAAAATTATGAAAAAAGCGACGATATACAGAATAATGGAAATAACGTTTCTAACTAAACCGGAAAGCTCGTAAGTATTTGCGTTGCGGAGAGCCGCGCCGAAAATCAGGTAGTTTATTAAACGGATGATTGAGATTATCAAAGTCATCCACAAAATGATTTCGATGATCCGAACTAAATTTTCAAAAAGTGTAACGGCTGTATTGCCCATTTGTTTATCCGCCGAACCGAAAAACGAAGAAACGTAGTCTTTCAGCGGCGGTTCGACAAAAGGAATCGAAAGCAGAAGAAAAGAAACCGTTCCGATAACGATAACAAACGGAATAACTCTTTTTTGTAGTTCTGATGTAGCCATAAAGTTTTAGATTGTAACGAATTTAACGTAGTATTTTGTAATCGAAGTTTTTGAAGTTATGAGCTCCTTAAGTTTTGAGTTCCAACTAAAGTTGACTTTTCGCCCGCTAAGAGCCAACTTTAGTTGGAACTCAAAACTTCAAACCTCAATTACAAAATACTAGGCTTAAAAAATATCAATAATTGTCTTTCCAATCAATAAAAGAGACAACAAAGAAACAACAATTGTAATAATCCAAGCCAGACAATTAAACAAAAACGAGTTTTTATAATCGCCCATTATTTCACGATTATTTGAAAGAAGGACAATCGCAACAAGAATAACGGGAAGCAAAAGCCCGTTAATTGATTGGGTGAAAATCAACAACCTGATTTGCGGGATGCCCGGAATCAGCGCGACGATTGCGCCGATTACGATGAGCGTCGTAAAAATACCGAGAAAAATCGGAGCTTCCCGAAAAGAGTGTGTCAAACCCTTTTCAACACCCATCGCTTCACTCAAAGAATAAGCCGTAGCAAGCGGCAAAACGCCCATCGCCAGCATTGACGCGCCGAACAGCCCGACGGCAAAAAGATATTTTGCATATTCGCCGACAACCGGCGCGAGAGCTTGCGCGGCATCGGCGGCATCTTCCAATTTTATGCCTTGCGAATGAAGCGTCGCGGCGGTTGAAACAACAATAAAAAATGCGATTAGGTTGGCGAAAATTACTCCGATAATCGCGTCGGCACGCGCCATCGGATAATCTTCCTTGTCCATTCCTTTTTCAACAACGGAAGATTGGACAAAAACCTGCATAAACGGCGTGATGGTTGTTCCGATTAACGCCACAATCGTAAAAAGATAACCCGTTTCAAAACTGAAACTCGGCGTAACGAACTCAATTCCGACTCGTTCCCAATCCGGCTTGGCGAGAAATGCCGAAGCGATATAAGTCAAAAATATCAAAGACATCAAAAGAAAAACCTGCTCGACTCGTTTCGGCGTGCCTTTGACGACGAGCCACCAAACGACTATCGCAGTTAAAGGAATCGTGATATAGCGTGAAATACCGAAAAGTTCGGAAGCCTGCGCGATGCCGACAAATTCGGCGATGATAATTCCTGTGTTGGCAATCAAAAGCGCAAGCATAACAAGTGCCGTCCAGCGCACGCCGAATTGTTCGCGGATTAAATCGGCTAAACCTTGTCCGGTAACAACGCCCATTCTCACGCACATTTCCTGCGCGACGATAAAGCAAATCGTCATTGGAATAAAAGCCCACAAAAGCGTGTAGCCGTATTCCGCACCGGCGGACGAATAAGTTGCGATGCCGCTCGCTTCATTGCCCGCGCTGGCGGCGATGATTCCAGGACCTAAAACGGCGAGATAAGCGTAAAATCTATATTCGGAAACACTTCGACGGAAACGCGCAGGGAAGCGCGTCAGGTTTTGCATATATTTTTGCAGGGAAAACCTTGATAAATTCATTATAACTACTGCCGTCGTCGTTCATTGAAATTAGTCCTTTGTTCTTAGTCCGTCGTCCGTTGCAGTTTAGGATAAAGATTGATTGGAAAAATGACTATACTATTGTTTGCCGAAAAGTAAAAAGTCAAAATTTAATTTTTTATCAGATTTTCAGCTGATTGATTTTCGTGCAGAATTCTCAGCCAAAGTTGGTATTCAACCAAACCGCTCCGCACGTCGGGATACTCAG
>JACCYR010000419.1 GCA_013696385.1 Acidobacteriota bacterium | reverse complement strand
GCAACCGAATTAAAACCGTTGAGTTCCGCCGCATATTTTGTCGCCACCGCATCAAACCAACCGCAGCGACGCGGGCGTTTCGTAACCGAACCGTATTCGTTGCCGCGCTTGCGAATCAAATTTGCCACGTCTTCTTCCTTATCAAGCATTTCAGTTGGAAAAGGTCCTTCGCCGACGCGGGTTGTGTAGGTGCGGACAATTCCCAGAACGCCCGAAATATGATGCGGCGGAATGCCCGCGCCAACTGCCGCGCCGCCCGCTGTCGGATTTGAAGATGTAACATATGGATATGTTCCGTGGTCAACGTCGAGAAGCGTCGCTTGTGCGCCTTCGAGCAAGATTTTTTTATTTTCTTTTCCGGCTTCGGACAAAAAATGCGAAGTTTCGCAGACATACGGGCGCAATCTTTCGGCTAAAACGGAAATTTCTACATAAATTTCATCCGAGCGAAGCGGCTCGCGCCCGTATAAAACGATGACGCGATTGGCTTCCGCTAGATTTCTTTCGATTCGTGATTTTAAAAGTTCGGGAACAAGCGCGTCGGACACGCGAATACCGCGTCGTCCGGCTTTGTCTTCATAAGCGGGACCAATTCCTCTTAAGGTCGTGCCGATTTTTTCATTGCCCAGGCGTTCTTCGCTCGTATGATCTAAAGCGCGATGATACGGCATAATCAAATGGGCGCGGGAAGAAACTTTTAAGCGTTCCGGCGTAACCGAAATTCCCTGCTCCTGCATTTGGTCAACTTCCTCGAAAAACGCTTTCGGGTCAATCACCATTCCATTGCCGAGAACGCAGGTTTTGCCTTCGTGAATAATTCCCGACGGAAGCAGCCGCAAGACAAACGCCTTTTCGCCAACATAAACCGAGTGTCCGGCATTATGTCCGCCTTGATAGCGGGCGACAATATCAAACCTGTCAGCCAGCAAATCAACAACTTTTCCCTTTCCTTCGTCGCCCCATTGTGCGCCGATAATCACAATAATCATATCTTTCATTTATCATTTATCATTTATTATTCATCATTCATCAATTTTCGTTTTGGTGGATGTTTAACGTTCAATAATAAATGTTTTAATCCGCGTTCCTCCTTCCGCCTCGGCATCCAACAGAACCGCGATGTTTTGCAAATTAAATGGCAGCTTATCTAAAACAACTGCCGAATTGAAACGCACGCGCATATCAGGTCCGTGCGGAATGTCCAAATTTGGACTAACTTCCATTTGCGGGTGTGGATAATGTTCTGTAACAATCAGATATTTATATTTAGTTGTATTTTGCAAAACTTTTGCAATTTCCGCGTTGGAAAGATGCTGCAAAACCTGTCGAATCAAACACAAATCACCGTCGGGCAGCTCATCTTCCACAATATTCACACAGCGAAATTCAATTTTTTCATTCCCATATTTTTCGTTAAGATGCTCGACTAAAGACGGCACAACGTCGCAGCCCGTATAATGAAAATCATCAGAAACAAATTTTGAAGCGACGCGAAAGTCGCCGCAGCCTAAATCAACAACTTTTTTAATGTCGTTTTCGGCGATAAAATTTTTGACCGTTTCGGCGTATTTTGCCGCGTTTTCGCCAGTTGAACCATCGCCCGAATAAAATTCACCCGCTTTTCCGCCCCAAACGTTTTTTTCGTAAATCTCGCCAAAGGTCTCGGCAACCGATTTTTTACCAAATTCCTGCTGTCTTTTGGCGGAGATTCTGCGTATCCGCCATTTCATGAGTGAAGACGGAATTATTTTTTTGACTGCATTTTTTAGATTATTCATTAAAACAAAGTGAAACCACAGATTAACACAGATGGACGCTAGATATTAATTGTATTAACAAATTAAATTGTCGCGGGTTACCAACTATTAACTATCAACTTGCGCTATTAACTGATTTGCAGAATTATCCCTTGTAAAAAAGTTAAAAGCTAAAAGTTGATAGTTGGACTGCCTGAAATGACATTAACTTATTTTGTCAATATAATTAATTTCTTTTATCTGGTGGTTAGGTTAATTTTCGCCACTCTTCCGCCAACA
>JACCYR010000393.1 GCA_013696385.1 Acidobacteriota bacterium | reverse complement strand
GGCTAAATATCCAATCAAACCCATAATTCCGCCCGACGCGCCGACCGATGCAACGTCGGGCATAAAATATAAACTCGCCAATCCGCCGCCGATAATTGCCAGCAGAAAAACGACTGCCAGATGTGCGCGGTTTGAAAGATATTCGATGAGGCTGCCGAAACCGTAAAGCGCGTAACCGTTAAAAAAGATGTGCAGAAATCCGCCGTGCAATGCCGCGCCAGTTAAAATTCGCCAGTATTCGTGTTTTTCAAGAAAGTAAGGTTTGACAAATCCGGCAATTTCAACCGATTCGTCCAAACCGACATAATTTTGCGCTATCGTTACGGCGACAATAGAGCCGACTAAAATATAGGAATAATAGGGCGTTGTTTTAACGGATTGACGCGCAAATTCAACGGCTTCGGGCGACGGAATCAAATCTTCAAACTTTAATTTTTTGGCGTAATATAAACCCCAAATGCCGACTGTGAGAAAGAAAAGACCGAGCAGAAAATAAAGGTTGCGAAACAAAAAATAAAACACGCTTTTGCTCGCTGCGTCCTCCGTGTATTCCGGAAAATAATTTATCGCCAGCCAGATCGCCGCAAAACTGCCGACGATTGCAAATATACCAAAACCGATTGCCCACAACGAACGCACCCGAATCGCCGCTTTTCGCTCTTGCAGGTATTCTTCCGGCGTTATTTGCCGTTTGTCTTCGTTTGATTCTTCGTATTGTAAAGACATAAAAATAAACTACACAGACGAGATTTATTTGCTTTCTCAAAAATGCGGAAACACGCACGGAGTAAGTGTGATTTGCGCCTCAACTATCGTGCGGGCTTCTACAAAAAACGATAAAGTCCTAGTTAACTTAATTTGTCAATACAAGTAAGTTTTATGTTTCATTCGCTGTTTGCAATTTTTGGGCTTCTTCCTCATTACTCGCCGGTGCCAGCATATTAGCGACAATTCCTTTGCTTCCGCTGTGTTCCAAAATATGTTTATACAAAACCGTCAGTAGTGCGACAATTGGAATTGAAAGAAAAACGCCTGGAATGCCCGCCACTTGTTCGCCCGCCAAGACCGATAAAATAATCGCCAACGGATGCAGATGAATGCCTTCGCGGACAATGCGCGGATAGAAGATATAATCCTGCAAAATCCGCAGAACGCCTAAAAATATAGCGACGTAAATCGCTTCCGAAGTTGATTCGAGCGAAGCGACCGTTATCACGATAATGGCAATAGTCAGCGGTCCGATAAGCGGAATGAATTCAAAAATTCCCGCCAAAACGCCGAGCAGAAGCGCATAATTGACACCGAGAACATAAAAGGCAACCGTGCAGAGCGTCCCAATTAAAACGCAGGAAATAAGTTGAGCGCGGACGTAAGCGGCAAGTGTCGTGTTGACATCATGAATGATAGATTCAATTCGCGCCCGCCAATCGCCGCTTGGAAAAACCCGCAACACCGAAATGCGGAACAGATTAGCGTCTTTGAGAAAAAAGAACGCCAGAATCGGAACTAAAATCAGCCACGGAACATAATAAATGAGAGCTATCAGAAAATTTGTAACTTCCGAACCGATTGCCCCGACGACAGAGGTCGCTTTTTCGTTGATTTGCGTCTGCACGGTTTCGGGAATCTGGTATCTTTTATAGCGTGTGCTGAGGTCGCGAAATCTGGTTTGAAGCGAACTTGCATATTCCGGCAAACTGATCGAAAATTGTCTGGCTTGTTCGGCTACGAGCGGAGTCAGCACGGTGATAGTAATGCCCAAAGTTAAAAAAACAATCAAATAAGCCGTGGCAATCGCCAGCGGGCGCGGCATATATTTACTGCGCGGCGTGTTCTCAAAAGGACGGCTGATTAGCTCGACCAAAGGCTTTATCAAATAAGCGAAAAAGACCGATAAAATAATCAAAAAAAACAGATAAGTGAGCGCGGAGATAATGTTGGTTAAAAATCCCGCCACGGCTAAAATCAGCAGCGTCACCAAAACCACACGGACAATCGAACGCACTGGCGGCGTTGACGAATCAAGAACGATGTTGTTCGCTGGCTGCCGGACTTCAATTTGCTCTTCATCTTTGCCGGCGACGAGTTTTATTGTTTCCGTTATTTTGTTGTCAGACATATATTTTCTTTCGTGTCCTTATTTTGGTCATTTGATTGTCGAATAATCTTCAATGTTAAACCGCATTCGCAAAGTTTCCAAATTTTCCGGCAGAAATTTGAAATGCGAACCGACAATCACGGCTTTGTCATCGTCGGATAAAATGG
>JACCYR010000364.1 GCA_013696385.1 Acidobacteriota bacterium | reverse complement strand
TTTATTTGAGTTTTTCAAATATCGTAGAAATTATGACATTTGAAAAACGTAACTTGTTTATTTGCAAAACCTAGAAAATACGGGGAAATCAATAAATTTCCTACATTTAAAAATGGACAAAGTCGAGCTTAGAAAGTTTAGATTACAGACTACTAACTTTTTATCAAATTTCGTTGTCTTTCAAAATGCTCGAAAACCAAACGGGCGGTTTTCATTCCGACAAAAGGGAGAAGTTCTTGCGGTGTCGCTTTGGCGATGCGTTCGATTGAGCCGAAGTTTCTCAAGAGTTTCATTTTTCGTTTTTCGCCGACACCTTCGATGGCGGTTAATTCGGATGTGAAATCGCGCATTTCGCGACGCTTTCGGTGATATTGAATGGCGGTTTTGTGCGTTTCGTCGCGGATTTGTTGGACGAGTCGGAACGCGGGAACGCCCATTTCAAAATAGACGGGTTTGTCTTCGTAGCCGAAACGCAAAAGATGTGAAATTTCCGAATGCCGGCGCGGCGGTTTGACGAGTCCGACAATTGGAATCATTTCCAAATCTAATTCGCCCATCGCTTTTGCGGCGGCGGAAATCTGACCTTTGCCGCCGTCAATAAAAATCAGATTCGGAAGCGGTTTTTCTTCGTTGAGCATTCGCTTGTAACGCCGGAAAACGGCTTCGTTCATCGAAGCGTAATCGTCCGCGCCTTCGACGGTTTTGATAATAAAGCGGCGATATTCGGTTCGATTCGGTTTGCCGTTTTCATAGACGACGATGCCCGCGACGTTTTCCGCGCCCGAAATATTTGAAATATCGAAACTCTCGATGCGCGTCGGGAAATGCGGCAGTTCGAGAATCTCCTGCAAATCGCCCAAAACTTTTTCGGTATCGGCTTTGAGAACGCGAAAGCGTTGTTCGAAGGCGATTTTCGCGTTGGTTTCGACAAGCGTTATCATCTCCGCTTTTTTGCCGCGTTTCGGGTCTAAAATTCTTACTCTTCGCCCGCGCCGTTCGGTCAAAACTTTTTCTAAAACTTCGCGGTCTTCAAAATCGGCGGGAACGTGAATCTCAAGCGGCACATAATCGGTTGAATAATACTGCGCTAAAATTTCGCTCAAAAATTCCGAAACATTAAAATTTTCCGCGTCCAAATCTTCCCAAAAAAATTCGCGTCGTCCAACGATTTTGCCTTCGCGCATTGTAAAAAGTTGGAGCGCAAGCCGTTGGTTTTCGCGGTAAAAACCTAAAATATCAACATCGCGGTCAGGTGTCGTCGCCATTTTTTGCTGGTCGGCAAGCGCGAGAACGGTTTTGTGCAAATCGCGGTATTTCGCCGCGAGTTCATAGTTTTCGATTTCGGCAAACTTCCACATTCTCTGCTCTAATTCAGAGGCGAGTTCCTTATTTTTTCCTTCGAGCAGAAGTTTGACATCGCTTGTCGCCTGCCGATATTCGTCGGGTTTGCAAAGTTCTTTGACGCACGGCGCAAGACAGCGTTTGAGATGATATTCCAAACAAGGACGCGGCAGTTTGCCGTCAATTTCGATGTCGCAAGTGCGAAGCTGAAACGTCCGATTGATTAAATCCAAAGTTTTTCGCGCCAGGCTCGGAGGCAAAAACGGACCATAATAAGATGCGCCGTCGCGCAAAATTTTCCGCGTAATGACGACTTTCGGAAACGGTTCGTGCGTCATTTTCAGATGCGGATATTGCTTGTCGTCCTTGAGCAGAATGTTGTAGTGCGGCTTGTGTTTTTTGATGAGATTCGATTCTAAAACCAAGGCTTCGACTTCGTTATCCACGACAATAAACTCGAAATCGGCGATACGCCGGACAAGTCTTTGAGTTTTCGCGTCCATATTTCGGCTCGATTGAAAGTATTGGCGGACGCGGTTTCGCAGATTTTTCGCCTTGCCGACGTAAATAATTTTGCCGTCAGAGTTTTTGTGCAGATAAACGCCCGGCGCAATCGGCAGATTTCTGAGTTTTTCGTCTAAAGTCATTTCTTAAATTTTAACGCAAAAGCGTTAGAAAATGGAAAATGAAAAACGGAAAGTGGAAAATGCGAGTTATTTAATTTTTCATTAGTCTTGCGTTCTTCGTATCTTTGCGGGAAACTTTTTCTTTACGAATGAAAACGATTCTTACAAAATCGCCGATTGAAGCCGCCGAATTTATCAGGCGCGGTGGAATTGTCGCGTTTCCAACAGAAACGGTTTATGGTTTGGGCGCAAATGTTTTTGATGAAAGCGCAATTGCCAAGATATTTGAAGCAAAAAAGCGTCCAAACGATAATCCGTTAAT
>JACCYR010000331.1 GCA_013696385.1 Acidobacteriota bacterium | reverse complement strand
GTAATGGGATTTAATACCTGGAAATCAATCGGCAAACCTTTGCCGAAACGATTGAATATTGTTCTCTCACATTCACAAAATATCGAAAATCAGCCGAATGTTTTGGTTTTAAGAAGCACCGCAGAAGTTTTGGCTTTATCGAAATATCTAAACTGCGATTTGTTCATTATCGGCGGCGCAAAAACTTATGAAACTTTTGCGGACGTAATTGAAAAATGGATTGTAACGGAAGTTCCGCTTTCGGTTAAAAATGCCGATACTTTTATGCCGACAGATTTTTTGAGCAATTTTCAGCTGCAGGAAACAAAGGAACTTGAAGATAATTTAAAGATAAGAATTTTTCGGCGAGATTAAATTTGTTATAAAATTGCGGGAAAACAAAAGGAGAAAAAAATTATGTTAGGCGGAAAACCTTGGGACGAGTGGATTGACGAGTATTCGGAAGCGCATCAGCATCCGATAAACAAACTGGCGCACACCATCGGGATTCCGATGATTGCGCTGTCTTTGCCGTTTTTTGTGGTGGCGATATTTGTCAAAAATTTTTGGATTTTGCCCGTTTCATTTTTTGTTATCGGGTGGATTTTGCAATTTGTCGGGCATTATTTTGAAGGCAAACCGCCCGAATTTTTCAAAGATTGGCGTTTCTTATTTGTCGGTTTGCGTTGGTGGCTCAAGAAAATGCGGTATCAAGAAAATCAGCCGGACAGCAAAGTGTGATTTTCGCCCTCGACTGACGTGCGGGCTTGCGGCAAAAATGAGTTTTTGTGAATAAAAATTTGAAATCGCCAGTTATTCTAGCTTTAGACATCGGAACTTCGAGCGTGCGTTCCGCGCTATACAATTGCGAGGCGGAAGTTTTGCCCGAAATGATGGTTAAAAATGACCGCGCCGTAAAAATGACCGAAGATGGCGGCGCGGTCATCGGCGCGGCGGAAGCGTTCGCGCAAGTTGCTCAGGCAATTGACGATGTTTTAGAAATAAGTCCGCCGGAAGTTGCCGAAATCGAGTATGTTGCGGCTTCGTGCTTTTGGCACAGCCTTGTCGGTATTGATGCCAAAGGCGATACAACGACACCTGTTTTTACTTGGGCGGAAACTCGTCCGGCAAAATATGTGCCGACTTTGCGCGATAAATTAGATGAAGCTAAAATTCACAATCGAACGGGCTGCCGTTTTCATTCGAGCTATTGGACGGCAAAACTTTTGTGGCTGCGGAAAGAACGCGAAGATATTTTTAAGAAAACGGCGAAATGGCTTTCGTTCAGTGATTTTGTCGCGCTGAAGTTGTTTGGCGCAATTCAAACAAGCGTTTCGATGGCTTCCGCGACGGGAATTTTCGATATTCGTCTGTCTGACTGGGACAACGAACTGCTCAAATTCTTAAAAATTAAACGCGAAAATCTGACTGAAATTGTTGCCGAAGATTCACAAACCTTCCAACTAAATGAAAAATATGCCGAGCGTTGGAAACAATTAAAAAATGCGAATTGGTTTTTGGCGATTGGCGACGGCGCGGCGAATAACATCGGCGCGGGCTGCGTGCAAAAATCAAAAGCGGCGTTGATGATTGGCACATCGGGCGCGATGCGCGTGGCTTACGGAGGCAAAGTTCCAAAAGAGATTCCGGGCGGTTTGTGGTGTTATCGGATTGACCGGAAAAAAACAATAATCGGCGGCGCATTGTCAGACGGCGGCGGACTGTATCGCTGGCTGAAGGATAATTTTCGCCTGAAAAAAAATGATGACAAAACCGAAGTCGAAATCGAAAAACGCATTCCCGACGGACACGGACTGACATTTCTGCCGTTTCTCGCGGGCGAACGTAGCACGGGCTATCACGAAAACGCACGCGGCGCGGTTTTGGGTTTGAAATCGGCAACCGACACGATTGACATTGTGCAAGCCGCGCTCGAATCGGTTGCGTATCGTTTCGCGGAAATTTACGACCAATTAAATGATGTGGCGAAGATAAAGGAAATCATCGCGTCCGGCGGCGCACTGCGCGAATCGCCCGTCTGGACGCAGATTATCGCCGACGTTCTCGCACAAAACATGAGTTTGCCCGACGTGCGCGAAGCCTCATCACGCGGCGCGGTTTTGCTTGCACTTGAAATGATTGGCAAAATAAAAAGTATTGAGGAAATTGAAACGCCGAAAGGTCAAGAGTACAAGTTTAATAAAAAGCGAAATGCGATTTATAAAAAAGCGAGAAAAAGGCACGAGAATTTTTATAAATTATTAATAGAATAATTCTGAAAGAAACGAATATAAAGAGATAATTATGAAAAAGAACAAAGTCTTTAAGATGCTCCTTTTGTTATTGGCATGGCTTACTTTACCAAATCAAATATTTTCTCAAGGGGTTTTACAAATTAAAAGTTTAGAGGGATTTGATACTTTGAATGTTTTAGTGGAAGACTTAAGTCCTGATTTGGAGCAGGCAGGATTAACAAGAGCACAAATAAAAACAGATGTAGAAATAAAACTCCATCGTGTTGGATTCAAAATCCCGAGTATAGAAAAGGGATTTTTTACACCATACATCTACCTCCATATTAGTGTAGGTGCCCCAAAAACTAATAGTGGTTTTTTTTCTTTTACCGTTAAGACTGCATTACGTCAAGAGATTGTTCTAAAAAGAAATAAATCTATAACTCTCTTTGCTCCCACTTGGGAAACCACTGCTGGCGGCGTTGGCACTGACAAAATACGGGAAATTCGTGATGTAATTTCTGACCAAGTTGATGAGTTCATAAACGATTACCTCAAAGCTAATACTTCTACAGCAAAGCAAAGTGTAAATCCACAACCTTCTTATATTCCATCTCCACCCGCAGTAAAAGCTAAACAAGACGATTCACCTTTTACTGCTATTTACGTTGGCGGCAATAAACAACCGGAAGTAGAGGTCTTCAACGATTCAAATAGAACACACTTTATTTGGATTTAGGACAAGGAAAGATGACTGCTTATACTATTCCTAGAGCCTGTTATGAACTCTTGAGATGAATTTGAT
>JACCYR010000311.1 GCA_013696385.1 Acidobacteriota bacterium | reverse complement strand
TTACATAAACTTTCGCTTTCATTATATTTCTCCAAAATAAAAGATAAATTCTTACTTAATTTTTTGTTTTTCGCAACGTCTTTATGATATATTCACGTTAATTTAAGTTTTAAATTTTTAACTAACTAATTCTTTGTAATCAAAATAAGGAGATTTCTAAAATTTATGCAAAATATGAATGGCAAAACTGCGCTTGGTCTCGATAATAATGTTGGAGCAATGCTTTGTTACCTAAATATTTGTCTTCCAATCGGTATAATTTACAGTATTATCGTATTGGTAACCGATAAAACAAATAAACTTCCGCGATTTCACGCTTTTCAGTCGCTTCTTTTAACGGGTGCTTTGGTTGTAATCGGAATTGCCTTTGGAATCGTTTTCGGTATCTTTTCGGCAGTAACAAGGTCAGCTGTTATCTCTTTTGGTTTCAACGGTTTGTTTTCTATTCTGGTTCTCGGTATAGTCATTTTTATGGCGATGAAAGCCTATCAGGGAGATTTATTCAAACTTCCAGTTATCGGTGATTTGGCTGATAAATGGTCAAATTGATTTAGTTTTTAATTCAAAGAATGGCGAGGGTTTTGGCTCTCGCTTTTTTTCAAATGCGGAAAACCGCGCGCTTCCGCACTTTTCTAGCTGAAAACTCTGACAAAAACATTATCCACATTTCGCAGATAATGCTTTACGTCAAAAACTTTTTCGATTTCTTCGCTTGATAAACGCGAGGTTATATCTTTGTCCGCAAAAACTAAGTCCTTAAATTCGCCGCCTTCGTCCCAAATTTTCATCGCATTGCGCTGCGCCCAAATGTATGCGTCTTCTCTTGACACACCTTTTTGCGTTAACACTAAAAGCAGTTGTCCGCTAAAAACAAGTCCGTGTGTCGCGTTTAGATTTTTCAACATATTTTCGGGATACACAACCAGCGTATCCAAAAGCGAAGTCGTTTTCGCCAAAATATAATCCAAAGCCGACGACGAATCGGGCAGAACAATGCGTTCAGCCGAAGAATGCGAAATATCGCGCTCGTGCCAAAGCGCGATGTTTTCTAGTCCGACAATTGAATTTGCGCGAATTGTCCGCGCCATTCCGCAGATGCGTTCTGACAAAATTGGATTACGTTTTTGCGGCATCGCACTTGAACCTTTTTGTCCGGTTTTAAATTTTTCCTGCGCTTCGCGGACTTCCGTGCGCTGCCAATGCCGCACTTGCAATGCAAATTTTTCTAAAGAAGAAGCGATAATCGCCAATGTGCAGAGATATTCGGCATATCTGTCGCGTTGAATAATTTGGGTTGAAATCGGTGCAAATTGCAATCCAAGTTTTTCGCAAACTCGTTCTTCAACTTCCGGGTCGAGATGTGCAAACGCGCCAACCGCGCCGCTTATTTTTCCGACTGAAATAATCTCTTTTGCCCTTTGCAAACGTTCTTTGTTGCGCCTCATTTCGGCAAACCACAGCGCGAAGGTCATTCCGAAACTCGTCGGTTCGGCGTGGATGCCGTGCGTTCTGCCGATTTGCGGCGTGTCTTTAAATTCAAAAGCGCGGCGTTTCAAAACTTCCAACAGCGCGTCAATTTTCGGCAAAAAAACTCCGCACGATTCCTTCAAAAGCAGAGCATTTGCCGTATCAACAACGTCGCTCGAAGTCAAACCGTAATGCACAAAACGCGCCGCTTCGCCGATGTTTTCCGCCAGATTCGTCGTAAAAGCAATCACGTCGTGGTCGGTTGTTTTCTCGATTTCGTTTATTCGTTCAACCGTAAAAGCGGCTTTTTCTTTTATTTCTTTGACGGCTTTTTCAGGAATTGTTCCCATTTCGGCGTGAACTTCACAGACGGCGATTTCCACGTCGAGCCACTTTTGAAATTTATTTTCCGGCGACCAAATCGCGCCCATTTCGGGCAAAGTGTAGCGTTCAATCATAAATCAGTAATTTTAATGCGAGAGGCATTAAATGGCGAAAGCCTTAGAACAAAGAAAAAAATTATAATTGAGCAAAATTACTTTATAATTTTTGATTTGGTTCACTTGCTTCAATTGTAAATTCCTTTATATCTCCGCCGTTTTGCATTTCTAAATCTTCAAGTTGAATTTCCAACTTATTTTCTTCGTTAATTTCGGTTTCTTTGTCGCCTAAAACATCCTGAATATAAAGCATTTGCACCAAAACCATAAGTACTGCCAAAACCGGAGTTGCTAAAACCAAACCTAATCCGCCGATTAAAACAGCCAAAATCAATTGCGAGAGAATCGTTAAGGCGGGCGGCAGTTCAACCGTCTGGCGTTCAATCCAGGGCGTTACCAGATTTGATTCAATAAGCTGAACGCCGATGTATAAACCGATAACATACAGCGCACTGACGGGGCTTTCGATAAACGCCAGCAAAATTGCCGGAATCGCCGACAAAATCGGACCGAAATTTGGAATAAACGATAACAGCCCGGCAATTAAACCGAGCGTTAGCGCGAGCGGAACGCCGATAATTGATAAACCTATCCAGGTTAAAACGCCGATAACCAGCATCGAACCGGATTTGCCGATGAGCCACCATTGCAGCGTTTCGCCGATTTCCGCCAGAACCTCGCGCACTCGCGCGCGTCTGCCTAACGGAAAAAGTTTTGTAAAGCCGTGAATATAGGTTTGCGGCTCGCTTGCCAAATAAATTGCCACTAAAATGGCGATAAAAAAATTAGCAATGATTCCTACCGTCGAGGAAAAAAATCCGCCGACCTGCGACAACAAACTTGCCGTGCTGATTCGCGCCAGAATATCATCGATGCTTGGCAGATTTTCGATGATTGCTTTTCCCCAACCATATTGCGAAAGATTTGCACTGAGTGTTTGAGCGGATTTCGGCAGCTCATCGCGCAGATGTTTTACTTGTTCGGCAACGCTCGGCGCAAGTAAAGCAATACTTGCCGCCAGAATTATGACCAGCAGCAGTGAAACCAATAAGACAGCCTTGCCTTCGGATATTTTTATGTAGCGAGTAAGTAAATCAGCCAATCCGCGTAAAAAAACCGCCAGCAGAACGGCTGCAAACGCCAACATCAATACGTCAATAATGTAACTGACAAAAAAAATACCAAGAATTATCAGCGTTATCACCGCGCAGATTATCAAAAGACGTTTAACAAAATGATGATATTTATTGATTTCTTCCATTTGTTTATTTATTTATCTTCTATTTGTTTAATTTGAACAAGTTAATTATCAATGCTGCGCTGCCGATAATCAAAACAGGTTTCCGCATTTTTCAAACGCGCAGCAGCAAATTATTTTTGTAATTTTTCTTAATAGAATGAAACCATCGGCTTGCAAAATTTCGCCAAAACATGCATAAATATAAAATAGTTAATCCTTCTCTCGCGTATCAACGGTGATGCGCCCGTTTCAACAAAGGCGTTTTGGATAGTTCGAGATTAGGTTTTTTATAGTTGCAGAAGTCGCTCGTAGTTTTTCGAGCATCCGAAACCGATCCTTCGTAGTCAGACCGTTTCTCCGAAGCCAATTCGATTCGACGCTTCTTTTGAGGTCCTGTTTTTTTTCAGGACGAGGTGTATTTTTATGTCAACAAAACTTTATGTAGGAAATCTTTCCTTTGATACTTCCAGTCAAGATTTGGAAGAAATATTCGGTGAACTCGGAACTGTCGAATCAGCGACAGTCGTTGAAGACCGCGACACCGGACGTTCACGCGGTTTCGGCTTTGTCGAAATGTCTTCCAAAGAAGAAGCAACTCAAGCCATTGAGCAATTTAACGGCAAAGAAGTTGATGGTCGTGAATTAAAAGTCAACGAAGCCAAGCCGCGCGAAAATCGTAGCGGCGGTGGTGGCGGGCGTGGTGGTTACGTAGGTGGCGGTCGCGGTGGAAATCGCGGCGGTGGCGGCGGTGGCGGAT
>JACCYR010000266.1 GCA_013696385.1 Acidobacteriota bacterium | reverse complement strand
CTGTTCCAATATGAAAACTGCCCGCCCGCAAAATTTGGGTCGTCAAAGATGGCATCAAATCCGGTGGCGCGGTCATCGGTCGGATTTTTGTCGCCGGATGCAAAAAAACCGGAAATCCGATAGCGCAAATAATCGCGGTCAATGGATAACTCCGCCGCGCCCATTTGTGCGCGAATATCGGTTTTTTGATTGGCGATTGCGTTAAATTCATCCCTGCCGAAAACGTAATAATAACTGTGCGTTAAATTCAGTATGCCAATATGACCATCGCCGTTAATGCCTAAATATGCGGCGCGAACATAATGCGGACGCGGTGTTCCGACAAGTGTCGGGCGAACCAGAAAGCCGTTGCTGTCATAAAAAAATTCGCCGCCGCGGTCATTGTTAAAAAGTGCCGAAGCCTGAACTGTATAGCCTTTGAAAAAGAAATCCTGCCTGAAAAAATTAGCGATAAAAACGCTTTGATGGCGAAACTTTTCCAATGAATTAAGCCCGCTATTGGTGTCTTTTTCAATCTGCTCGAAATAGGCGAGGTTAAACTGTGATTTGTTGTTGTCAAAACCGCCGAATAATCTGGCACCCAGATTGTTGTCCGAATAAACGAATCCGCGAAAATCAGACACAAACGGTTGGATACCGGCACGAATTGAAACAAAATCGTAGTTTTTGTTGACATCAAAAAGTTTTACTTCGCCAAAGGCTTCCTCAAGCGAAGCGTGCATATCCGTGCGGTTCGTTCCTTCGCGGGGATCAATATTGACAATGCCTCTTTCTCTGGCATTTAGATAATTCGGAACGCTGAAAGTCGGCGATATTTTGATAGCCCAATCGCGTGGACGAAAAGTCGAATCGCCTTTGAACATTTCAAATGAAAACTGCAAGGTTTGATTAAACGAAAGACTTTCAGGTCTTCCGAATGGATTATTGCTGTCAGGATCTTGACTGCTGACGCTGGTCGGCGAAGGAGTGCGGCGAAACTCGATGGCACTGGTTGAAACAGCCGATAAAATCATAAAAACATCATTGCCGAGAATCGGATAATCGCCCTTTAAGACGTTCTGACTATACGGGTCATACCAACGATTTCGGGTAAAAGGCACATCGCGCCCACGCGCTCCTGCGTCGCCGTAGCGGTCATATTCGGGAAAACCGATTCGCCAACGGTCGCGGACTTCGCGGCGGTTATCAAACATCTGCGGAGCGGATTCGACGCTCGGAATGCCCGTATAACCAAGCGGTTCATTTTTGTTTGGTGTGATTAATTCTTCTGTTTCTAATTTTCCGACGCTGAAATCAATTTTTGTTTCAGCCTCGGCGGAAATAAGAATGTTCTCTAAAGCTGGGCATTTTTTCTTTGTTTCATCGCAAATAATGTAGGCAAATTTCCCGTATTCCTTTGCTTTTCCTCGGTCAAACGCTGCCGTAAAAGGAGATAGAACACTCAGACGATAAGCACCTGTTCCAAGACGAAACTTATATTCGCCGCCGCCGCCGGTGTTTGTGGCTTTTGTCCATCCGGTTGTTTGGTTGACAACCAGCACCTGGACACCGCTAAGCGGTTTGCCGTCCGCATCGGTAATTACTCCGGTTAAATTTCCGTTTTGCTGTTGTGCAATCACATTCAAACACGACAAGAACAGAACAAAATAAAATAAAAAAGTTGATAAAAGTGTTTTTCGCATTGTTGACATCACGGCTAACCCTAAAATTAAACGAACGTCTTGTAAAAATGCTACAAAGACTTAGAAAAACAAAGAAATTTTTAACAAATAAGAAATTTTTAATTGGCTAATCAAGGCGAATTCTTCAAAATTGGATTATTCGGATTTACGCTTCGCAGTTTTTCAATGGTTTCCTGAAAACCTTGCGTATCGCCTTTTTCTCTTAATGCAATCGCTAAATTTTGCAGCGTAAGTTCGTGATTCGGTTCTTTTCCAAGCGCGATTTGATATTCTTTAATTGCTCGCTCGATATTTCGCGGTTCGCGCAGAAAAAACGTCAAACCTAAATCGGTTCTTACATTTATATCATTGGGGTTTTTCGCCAAAACTTTAAGATACCATTCTTCAGCTTGCTCAAATTTTTCGGAATCAAAGTTGGCATTTCCAAGCTGGGTTAATACTTCAATCAAACCGGGACGAAGCTTGTTGGCTTGCTCGTAAAACTTTATTGATTCGTCAAATTTTTGAATCTGATAATATAAATCGCCCGCATTCATCTGAACTTCAAAATTATTCGGTTGTTCCTGAGCCGCTTTTAAGGCTTCCTGAACTTGCGGCAGCGGCGCACCGCCTTGTGTTGTTGGGTTGCCGGAATCGTCTAACGACGGATGACCTTCGGGTAAAAGCGGATTTTGCGCCGAGTTTGCATCCGGCTGAACCGATGTCTGCGCTTGCAGATGGTTTCTGTTTAAATTGTTCGTGAAAACAAAACTCAGTATGCAACCGAGCAGAAAACCGATAATACCGAATAAAATACTTTCTTTCTTCATATTTACGAATCTGAAATTGTAATCCCGATTGATTTTAGAAATCTGTCGGGACGTTCGCCGCCAATCAGTGCGAAAACGTAATCATTGGGAATCGGACTAAATTCTTCTTTGGTTTTAACATTCATTAAAATCACTTCATTTTCGCGCATTTCTTTTATTCCGACTCCGAACCTGACACTAATAATACCGTCGTCCATACATTGATAAAGCTGTAACTTATTACCAAATTTGACGTTACCGGCAAGAGTATCGCGGACAAGCAAAGTAACGGTGTTCATATCTTCCGGGCTGCGCGGCGTAATTGTCGCGCCGTCGCGCACCGCCACCAGATCAACCGCCGACTCAACGGCGGAATTACCGCCGCCGACGAGCATCAGATGTTTGCCTTTAAACTCCGACGGATTTGCCAAACTATACAAAACCTTACTTTCTTCTCTGCCGTTGCGCGTAATTTTCATATCTTCGTTTGGCAGACGAAGTTTGTTTGGCGAACCGCGCAAACCGATGGCGATAACGACTCTTCGCGCCCGATAAGTCATCGGTGTCAGCTCATCGCCTCGCTCGGTTTGGATAATGAAATAATCTCCGTCTTCGGCAGGTTTTACGGCTTTACAATTTTCCTCCTCGTTGATTTTTACGCCTTTTTCCTGCAATCCGTTGAGCCAGATTGATAAAATTCTCTCGCGCTGGTCGCCCGGGATTTTATGCTCTAAATTTTGGGCGATGTCACGGCGAATGGTTGATAAAATCTGTTCTTGCTGCGCTTTATCCAATTTCAAAAAATAAATCTCGTAAAGTTCGCGCCATTTTTCGGCTGTCAATCCGCCGAAAGCCGCGAGATCGCTTTTTTCGGAAAGATATTGACGAAACAACTTATTAATTTCTTTCTTTGATTTTTCTTCCAAAAGCGGAACAAAATCCGGCTGCATAGAATTAGGAATTTTGCCCGCCATTTCGGAGCGTAGAATCTCTGCCTGTTCAATGCTGATTTTTCCGATTTCGGCTTTAAGAGCGTCATCAATTATGCCGTCGCTGTCTAGAACGGGTTCAACATCATATTTTCCTTTGACCAAACCCAAACCGGCAACGCTCAAACCGCCGTTCCAATCCTTTGTATCCGGTTTGAAGAAAATATATTTACCTTTCGGATATGAAACTATCGTTGATAAAATTTTGGTTTGTTCGATTCCGACATAACGAAGTCCTTTGTCGTGCGCCATAGATGCGGCAGACGCGCCGCCCGGACCGATTCCGATAATGGCAACATCGTATTCCGCTTTTGATTCATCGGGTGAATTTTTGAGCTCTTCCGCGATGACTTCAATAACTTCCGCGCCTTCTTTGACCGCATTTTTTATCAGAGGAACTCCAGAAACATCGCCGATAATGTAACAGCCTTTGACATTTGTAACATAAGTCGCGCCGTCGCGGGTCGGTGCTGGACGCGCCCGAATTGTTTTCGCCGTGTTAATAATAATGCACGCCTTTGGATTAACCGGACATTCGACCTGACACGCCGTATCTTCCATACATTGGTCTGCGCCGACGACCGCTGCCGTTCCGCCCACAATTGCCAAAACATCGTGCGGGCAAGCATCAACACATGCTTGACAGCCGATACAACGTTCGGTAAAAATTACCGGATGCGGAAAACTCGGACCTTTATATTTTTTTACACCGAGTTCGGCAAGTTCCTCAGCGGTCAGAGTGCGGACTTTGGGAAGCGGATTTGCCTCGACATCACTTTTATCAAAAAAACTAAACGCCCGCGCCAGGTCGCCGACGGCAAAAACAAAACCGACACCGACCAAAAACAAACCGATACTCGCCCATCCAAGCCAAGTTAATCCGCCAATTTTGGTAACGCCGTCCGCGCCGAAATTTAGGTTGACAAAAACAACCAGTGCCAATAAAACGAAACAGATTATGAATTGTGATATTTTCATTGTTTATCGTTTATTCGTTTAATTTGTAATTCAACGGCTTTTTCGCGGTGCTGCAAAGCCGAATCGGTTAAAAATTTGTCCCAACGATTTTTATCGTATTGGTGTTGGACGTGGCAGGAAACACAATTTTGCTTAGTGTCCTCGACCAAAGTTTTTCCAGAAGTTTTATCGACGTAACCGCTATGACATATCGCGCAGGTTTGTTTTGGCGTTTCGCGGTCAAGCGGGTCAAAACTCTTATGACAACTTGAGCAAGAAATTGAACCGGATTTATCGGTTTGCAAACCTTCAACCGGTTTTAAACGAAACAGATGAATTGCGTGAAACTGTTTGTTGCGGCTAAGTTGGACATTATCACCGGAGTCGGCAATTTTTATCACGTTAGGCATTGTTTCGGCAGTTTCTTCTGAAACTCCGTTCCATTTCCACTGACCATTTTCGGCAACATAACCAAATCCGCCTTTATGCGGTGTCGCCACGCTTTTTCCGTTATAAAGATTTTTATTATTATCGTTATGACAAGAAACGCACGTTTCAAAAGCCGCCAGCCGCGGTTCAAAACCTTCGCCCTGATGCTCAAAATGACAACTTGTGCAGCCGATTCCGACTTCTGCGTGCGCTTTGGTATTTTGACCGTGAAATACTTCCGTTTGATGACATTTTAAACACGAATCTTCAATTTTTCCGCTTAATGTGTGGCAAGTCGTGCAGGAATTTTCATTTAACTGATTGGCAATCATTTCAGTTTTGCTGAAACTCGTGCGCGTATGCGGATTGGAGAGCGGTTTCGGCTCATACGCTTGCGGGTAAAACTTAAAAGAAGCAAAAGCGATTAGAGCGATAATGACAAAACTCCAAGTAAAAATGCCGAAACGCCACGGACGAGCCAAATCGTTGGTCGGTCGCCAATTTATCAAGGCTTTGCCGGGCAGCGGCTTTTCCGTCGGTCGCAGAGATGTGCCGTATTCGTCCTTATCGCGTGTTCTTTTTTCCCAAAAAACCTTTAATACATCCTGAACTTCGGCGGTTGCTTTGACGGGCGGCTTTTTCCTGTCCAAATCACTCGTTGTTTTCGGCACTAATTCGCCGGTAAATTGAGTCGAAACAAAAAGTTCAAGATTTTTCCCTTTGCGCGTTACTAATATCAAAAATGTTCCGATTTGGATAATGTCGCCATCCGCCAGAACATCGGCTTCTTCTGAACTCAGTAAGCGTCCATTGAGCGTAATGGAATTTGAAACGCTGAGATTGATAAGAAAATATTCATCTTCGATGCAGTTGATTCCGGCGTGGACGCGGGAAACAGTCCGGTGATTGAGAACAATATCGCAGCTTTGCATTCGTCCCAATACCAAACCGTCTTTTTCCACAACGGTAGCATTCGCGCTGCTGTCCGCTTCGGTAATGAAAAATTTTCCGCTTTCCAGTTTCATCTGACGTTGAAATACACCACTTGAACTATGTGAACGACCATCAAAATTAGCATTAACGAAGTAAAGAAAACATGCGGAGCAACCCAGAGTTTCAAAAGCCGGTGCAGGTAGCAAAGCGCATCTATCCGGCGAAGCGTTGCCGCATCTTCAACCGCCGCAATTAATCGCACTCCTTCAGAACGCCCAAGACTTTCCGCCTCCATTTTGAATTTCTCACGCGCCCGTGCCAGCATTGTCTTTAAATCTTCTTTTTTAAAGTATTGGCGAAGCAGATAACCAAGAGAAAGAAAGAGAGGTTTGACACGGGTTTTAACCAAGTTCTGCAATTCGGGATTTGTATCGGATTCGCTTATTTCCGCCAATTTAGCGCGAAGTTCCTCGCGTCTTTGCTGCAAATCTTCGAGCAGCAAAGGTTCGCCTTCAATACTTGTCATAATACGCGGCACAACTATATAACAAAACACGCCAAAAATACCGGACGCAATTACCATGTCAAAAGAAATCATCAGCAGAGTTGTCAAAAGTCCTGTCGATGTCGTTCCGCCGTGAATCAACAAAACAAATCCGGCAAGAATTCCAAGATAAATATGGGTCAGCATCCAATAGCGCAATGCACCGGCTCGGTGGCGATAAACCTGTTTGCGAAGCGGATAGAGCATCACCCAAGTAATTCCGCCAAGACCCAGCAAACCGGTAATCCAGCGCATCGTCAGCCACGAATCAGGTAATAACAGAGCGTCTTGCGAAAATTTGAGCGTTCCCCAAAGTGCAAAATAACCACCGGCAAGTATTATCAGTATTCCAAAGATATGCCAAAGGATTGCGCCGACATCGCGTTGGTGAATATTACGCCCGATGGCGTGTGTCTGGTCTTTGTAAATTAAACCGAGCGTGTTTTTTACTTCGCTGAAATACTCGCGCGGATTGACACGCACGAGCGCGCCGGTCGGACAACTTTCTTCACAGGAGTAAGTTTTTCGCGTGGCATTTGCCGGATTTAGCGGTGTGCCTTGGCAAAGATTGCATTTAATAGCGAGCAAATCTTCTGTTTGTGTTACGGGTTTTGGAATCATTGCCGGTTTGAGGGAAAAAATTTCGGCAAAAGCCTTTCTGAAAAAATTATCTTTCTGTTTGTCGCTGCTCTGGTCGCGCGGAACCATTGTAATCGCGTTGTAGGGACATTGAGTCGCGCAATCACCACAGCCGATACAGGTCGCCTTATTGATGTCAATTTGTCCGTCGGGGTAACGTCCGATTGCACCTGTCGGACAACCTGTCAAACATTCGGGGTCTTGGCAATGCAGACAAACAGAGGGAACTAAAACATCTTGAATACTGTAGCTTTTTGGTTTGACCGGACGTTCGATATGAATGCCGCGTCGCAGAAGGCGCGAATTTCCGTGAACGTGCTGGCAGGCAAGCGAACAATTTCCGCATCGGATACATTTGTCCATATCCATAACAAGCAAATTTGTCGTGTCAACCAAGCCTGTTTCGATAACCTTGTTGGTTGAGTCAATGACTCTTTTATCAACCGGCGGTTCAGGTTTTACAGTATTGTCAGCCTTTGAACTCTCGCCTAAAGATGTAATAACTGATTTTGCCAAATCAGGATTTTCCCTAAGCCGCGAAACTGCAACTTCCAGCACCTCAGTCCGTCCTAAAACAGTTGCGGTATATGCCCAATCCTTTTTGTTTTCAAGTGCTTCGAGTCCAAGACAACTGCCCGCGCCAAGAAAATCCAAGCCGACATCCTTATCAGTTCCAAGCAGAAAATCAGCCACCGCCGGATTAAAATCCGCGCCTGAAACTCTTTGAATCCAGCCGTTGCGGACAAATACTAAACGGTTAATCGGGTCGCGTTCATGAAAAAGGACGTGGTTTTTTTCATAAACAACAAATCGCGCCGAATCGCCGAGTTGTTTCAGTAATTCTTGGTTAAATGATTCAGGCGAGAAGTTCTTGATGTCATTGAGCGTCAAATCCAAGCCATATTTTCGATAGCTGCGGTCAAGAACTTTGCCGAACTTTGGAAGCTTTCGCAAAAGACGCAAAGCCGGGCGCGTTAGTTCTAAGACAAGCGCAGTTGAATCGGGCGGAGCTTTGACGGTGGCGTTGCGCCGAGTTCCGGCTAAAACCGCCATTTCGCCGAAAGTGTTTCCTTGTTTAATTTCGCCGACTTTTTTTTCAATGCCGGTTTCATCGATAATCGTCACGTCAAGGCTGCCTTCAACCAAAATATAAAAAAGGTTGGTTTCCCATGCATCTTCAAGAACAATTATTTCATTAAGCTGAAATTCAAGCAGGCGGGCGTAAGGTCCAACCTTTTTTCCGGCATAATTTCGCCCGAAAACGATAACGTCGATATCGAGTTCATTCTTAAATTCACCATTAGGCAGTTTTTCAAC
>JACCYR010000259.1 GCA_013696385.1 Acidobacteriota bacterium | reverse complement strand
TTATGCGAAAAGCATTGTAAGAATAAAATTATGCCACTGTGCAGCCTAAAACTAAAAGTGTTGTTATTAATTACCTCTTTTCTCCGACAACCAGCGTGGCTTTAATCGAAAAACGAAATGAAAGCGTGCCGTCATCGGCATCGATTAATTGAGCAAACCTTTCCAAAACTTGTTTTTGCTCTTCCGCGTCGAGAAAATCAAGCCGGACAGGTAAAAGAAAATCGGCGGCAAGCGGCGAAGTAACAAACTCCGTGCCGTTTTCAAACTCGAAAACTTCGGTTTTTGTAACAGTTTGAATTTTTGACAATCCGAGATTTTCGGCAATTTCTTTGACCTTTGAAACCGTTGGAATTTCGCTAATCAAGCCTTCAAGTTCCGTTACTTTTTCAAGCAAATCTAAATCAAGCAAAGTTTCCCACAAAAAAGAAAAAATCTCGCCGAAACTGCCCGCCGTCGGCAGAAAAAATGCAACTTGTTTAGCGGATAAATCAATAATTTCGGCGATAAACGAAGACAAATCTTCAGGTTTGACAAAACTTGCGTCCGCCACAACCACATCAAAAATTTCGTCGGGAAAAACTGCGGCAAAATATACGTCCGATTTTAGCGCGTCGGATTTGGCTTGCGCGATAAAATTTAGTTCTTCATCTTCGTTAAAAGCGTTCAAATTGGAATCTTTTTCTAAGTTTTCGCTGATGGTAAGCGCGTGATTTCCCGTTCCGGCATTGACATAAAGAATGTTTTTTTCGCCGGAAAATTTGAAATTCGCATCAAAAATATCCGTAAAACGCTCAGTCCAATCGGTTGCAACATAAAGGTCGTGCAAAAAGGCGAGTTCTTTTTGTGATTTGCTCATAAATATATTAAACCTTAAATTTTGTTAATCGTAAATTGTTTATTGTTAATCGTGGATTGTTTCTACTGACGATTTGCGATTAACTATTAACAAAATTTTTTGGAGAAACTTTGTGGCAAAAACTATCAAAGAATTATTTGATTTAACGGGGAAAACAGCAGTTGTAACGGGCGGTTCACGCGGCATCGGCAAGGAAATGGCGGAAGGACTGGCGGAAGCGGGCGCAAATTTAATGCTGTGCGCGCGGCGCGAACAATGGCTCGAAGAAACTTTAGAAGAATTTCGCGGCAAGGATTTTCTTACGGAAGGGAAAATTTGCGATGTTGCAAAAGCGGAAGACGTGCAGACGGTTGTAGATGAAACCATCAAAAAATTTGGTAAAATTGATGTTTTAATCAACAACGCGGGAATTTCTTGGGGCGCGATGCCCGAAGAAATGCCGCTCGAAAAATGGCAGAAAGTTATAGATGTAAATTTAACTGGCTGTTTTATTTTCGCGCAAGCGGTCGGGCGCGAAATGCTCAAGCAAAACAGCGGTTCAATTATTAATATCGCTTCAATTTCTGGTCTGACTTCAAGTGCAAACGGTCCTTTTTACGCCGGTTATGCCGCCAGTAAAGCCGGTTTGATTGGCTTGACACGAGAACTGGCGGCGAGTTGGGGACGCAGAGGAATTCGAGTCAACGCGATTGCGCCCGGATTTTTTCATTCGCGGCTTGCCGATGCCGTGATTGATGTTTATGAGCCTTCTATCCAAGAAAACAACGCGATTCCGCGCATCGGCGCGGAAGGCGAATTAAAAGGCACGGCAGTTTTTCTCGCCTCCGACGCTTCGAGTTATATTACCGGACAAACGATTGCGGTTGACGGCGGAATGACAATTTGATTTTGGATTTTGGATTTTTAGAATTTGTGTTTATCTGTGGTTAAATAAATTATGGAATTTAGTGCAACGACATTAAATTTAGCTTCGATAGTTGAACAACACGCCAAACTTTCGCCTGAAAAAGAGGCAATCATCTGGAACGATGGACGTTTGAGTTACGGTGAATTAAACAATTCATCAAACCGCGTGGCAAATGCTCTGACGGAAATGGGCATCGGACACGGTGATAAAGTCGCTTTGTCTTGCCCGAATCTGCCGTTTTTTCCGATTATCTACTACGGAATTCTGAAAGCGGGTGCGGCGGTTGTGCCGTTCAGTGTTCTTTTTAAAAAGCGCGAAGTTGC
>JACCYR010000258.1 GCA_013696385.1 Acidobacteriota bacterium | reverse complement strand
CCGCAAAAAGTTAATCGAAATTATCGAATAGTTGACCACGAAGTCGCCGACGAGATTATCAATCGCCTCGAAAAAACAGTGCCGCAACCTGATTCGGTTTGTGAACGCAGTTTATAAAGTGAAAGTTATCGGCGCGGCAAAATGACAGTTAAAAAGATTATCTAAAGAGAATCAGCGGCGCGTTTTAGATAAAATTGAAAAACTTTAGTTAAACCCAAAACCTCACGGCTATAAACGACTACAAGTTGAAGAAAGTCTTTTTCGGGCGCGTGTCGGCGATTATCGCGTGATTTATGAAATACGAGATGAAGTATTGATTGTTTTAGTTTTGAAGGTCGCGCATCGCCGAGAAGCTTATCGGTAATAATATGCTTACTTTTTCCTTTAGTTGCAGTGATAAATTTGAAGTCAAACCTTTTCATTTTTAACTTCTTGATACTGTTCCAACTTTCGATAGAGCGTTTTTCTGCCGATGTTCAAAAGGCGTGAAGCGCGGGATTTGTCGCCGCCCGTATAATCCAGAGCGAGTTTAATCGCATTCTTTTCGATTTCTTCCATTGTTGCGGGAAATTCGACTTCGAGATTTATCGAACGTCCTTCGCTGGCGGCTTTGGCGCGTTCCTGCTGCGCTTGGGCAAATGATTCAAAGGCGCGTTTGCTGATGGCTTCGGGTAAATCGTCGAGTTCGATTTGTCTGCCGGAAGCAATAATGACGGCGCGTTCAATCGCATTTTCCAATTCGCGCACGTTTCCCGTCCATTCGTAATTAACCAGAGCGCGTAGGGCTTCTTTGGAAATTCCTGACACGAAACGTCCGGTTTTTTCCTTGTAAAGTTCGAGAAAATGAAAAACGAGCAGATGAATATCTTCGGGGCGCGAACGAAGCGGCGGCACGACAATCGGGAAAACCGATAGACGATAAAATAAATCCTTGCGAAAACTGCCTTCTTCGACTGCCTTTTCGAGGTCAACATTCGACGCGGCAATCACGCGGGCATCGGTTTTCAAAACTTCTCTGCCACCGACACGCGTAAATTCGCCGTCCTGCAAAACTCTCAGTAATTTAACTTGTGCGGAAAGCGACATTTCGGCAATTTCATCAAGAAAAAGCGTGCCGCCACTCGCTTCTTCAAAACGTCCTTGACGTTGGGAACGCGCATCAGTGAACGCGCCCTTTTCGTGTCCAAAAAGTTCCGATTCGAGCAAAGATTCAGGAATCGCGCCGCAATTTAATTTGATATAAGGCTTGTTTTCGCGTCCCGAATTGTAATGAATTAAATTTGCCAGCAGTTCTTTTCCCGTTCCCGATTCGCCTTGTATTAAAACGATTGTGTTGGTGCCGGCGACATTTAAAGCGAGTTCGATTGAGCGGCGAATTGTTCCGGCTTGTCCGATTATTTCGCTGTGTTTTTGATGAAGTTCACTTTTTAAACGCATCACTTCCGCGCTCAACTGGTCGCGTTCAAGAGCCGTGCCGATTTGGTCGGAAATTCCTTCGACAAGCGCAATGTCGTGTTCTGCAAAAGGCTTGGCGCGTTCTTGGCTCCAGACAAAACCGAGAAGTCCGAACGCTTGACCGCCGACGCGCACTGGCGTAACGAGCGCGGCTTTTCCGCCAAGCTGCGAATTAAAAATCAATCGAATCGCAAACGGCAATTGCGTGTCAACAATCTGCATTGTTTTGCCTTCGCGCAAAATGTCGCTCAGAGCCGGAAATGGTTCAATGTCGAGCGATTGATTATGTTGGTCAATCATCTGCAAAACCGCATTTGGTTCGACATTCGGCGCGGATTTAAATGAAGCAAGTGAGATCTTCTTGCCCGTTTGGTCAAGCACGCCGAGCGCGCCGTAGTCTGCGCCTACAAGCCCGATAGCGCGTTCCAAAACTTTTGACGAAACAATATTAAATTCCGAATGAGAATTAAGTGTGTTGGCAATTTCCAGTAGCGCGTTGGTGCGCCTTGTTTCCTGTTCCTGCGCGACATACAGGCTTGTATATTGATAACCAATGGCGAGTTGCTGCGCGATTGATTCGAGAAACGTAACTTCTTCATCGAGCCATTCACGCGGCGATTTTGTGTCGTGAAGTCCCAAAAGTCCCAAAACATTTCCGCTCAAAATAATTGGCACAATCAAAAGCGAGCGTGTTTCTAGTGCTTTGGTAAAAAATCTGAGCGTTGCGTCTTTTGCTTTCGATGTATCGTTGATGCGAATCGGCTTGGAAATATCGAAATACTCGGCGAGTTTTTCCGCGTCAATCGGAATTGTCGTTCCTTCCGACGACGGAATATCTTCTGAAGCCCGCCATTCGTGGCTGATGCGGAGTTCGCTGTCATTGGTTAATTGCAAAAGGTCGCAACGGTCAGCCTGCATCATTCGCCCGAGTTCGGATACGACGACGCGAAGAAAGCGTTCAAGGTCAATGTTTGTCGGCAAATCACGCGCCAAGCGGTCAATAATCGCCTCACGCGCCTCGTGCATTTTGATTTTCCGTTCGAGCGAAAGAGCCTGCGGCGTTTCGAGTTCGATTTTCATAACTCATTTAACAACTAAATTTAATTTGTGAGTAAATAAGCTGAATGTCAAGTTGACACAAACTATTTCAAGGGTGTGTTTTTAAGAGGCACAGCAAAAATCCAAATGTCGCGGCAAAGCTAATTTTTGTTAATCATCTTCGCCACAATTTTCCCCGAACTCATGACACCCGGAAGTCCCGCGCCCGGATGCGTTCCTGCGCCGACAAAATAAAGGTTTGAAACGTCTTCGCTCAAATTGTGCGGACGCAAGTAAGCCGATTGCAAAAGCGTCGGCTCAACACCGAAAGCATTTCCCAAATAGCTGTTCAGAGTGTTTTGAAAATGAAGCGGATCAATATAATGCTCGGAAACAATGTGTTTTGAAAGTTCGGGCATATAATTTTCTTCCAAGTATTTGATAATCGAATCACGGTAAGGTTTGGCGGTGGTTGTCCAATCAATGTCGGCTTCGAGATGCGGCACGGGCGAAAGCACATACCACGAATCGCAACCTTTGGGAGCTAAACTTTGGTCAGTTGCCGTCGGTCTGTGTAAGTAAAGCGAAAAATCTTTCGCCAGCGTTTTATTAACAAAAATCTCGTCAAGAAGACCTTTGTAACGCTTGCCCATAATTATTTCGTGATGCGCCATATTTTCATATTTTCTATTTGTGCCGAAATAAATCACGAACAAAGACATCGAATATGTCATTGATTTAATTTTTTTATCCGTGTATTTTTTGCGAAACCGCTTTGGAACGAGATTTAAATAAGTAAAAGCAACGTCGGCATTGGAAACAATCGCGTCGGCTTTTAAGAATTCGCCCGTTTTCATTTTCACGCCGTTAGCTTTTCCGTATTTATCAAACGAAATCCTTTTAACTTCCGCTTCGGTAAAGACTTCGCCGCCGATGTCGAGAAACAAGTCGCCTAAACCTTTGACCAACGCGCCCGTTCCGCCCATCGCAA
>JACCYR010000255.1 GCA_013696385.1 Acidobacteriota bacterium | reverse complement strand
GCGCAAAAGTAACAAGGGCGGCTTCGATAATTGACCGTTCAAACGGTGCGGCGGATGTCGGCGTTCCGCGAATTTCTTTAGTTAGTTTGGAAGTTCTAAGCTACACGCCCGAAAATTGTCCGATGTGTAGGCAAGGTGAAATTGCGGTAAAACCCGGGAGCAGAAAATGGAAAAAGCAGATTTAATTCAAAACTTTTGGGATGAATTTTGCAAAAACAATCCTGAAATAAATTCTGATGAGCCATATCAAGTTTGGTTTTTTCACCACAACCGAGAATCCGCGAAAAAACTTGTCGAATTAGTTTTACAAGGCAAAAAGAAAGCAACGGCGAGTTTGGCGGAAGCGAACGAATCGGACTTCGGCGACGGCGGAATTGTCGGCGGTTACAGCGTCGTTACGGATTTTGACGGCAATCCGCAATGCGTGATTCAAACGACGGAAATCCGTCAATTGCCATTTATTGAAGTTGACGCGCAGTTTGCCTTTGACGAAGGCGAAGGCGACCAAACTCTCGAAGATTGGCGCAGAGGACATCGAAAGTTTTTCACCGAATGCTGCCGCAAATCAAGTGTCGAATTTGACGAATCAAGGCTGATTAACTGTAAAAGATTTAAGTTACTGTTTCCCAAACTATGAATTTCAAACTTCTCATCCAATACGACGGCACGAATTTTCACGGTTGGCAGGTGCAGGAAAACCAGCGCACGGTGCAGGGCGAACTCGAAAAAACCTTGAGTTTGCTGGAAGACGCGAAAGTTGGCATGATTGGTTCAGGTCGCACGGATGCGGGCGTTCACGCTGAAGGTCAAGTCGCTAATGTCAAATTGAACCGCACTTTTACGCCCGATAAACTGCGCGTGGCAATTAACGGAAATTTGCGGCGCGACGTGCGGATATTAAATGTTGAAAAAGCGGCGGACGATTTTCACGCCAGATTTTCCGCAAAAATCAAAACCTACATTTACCGCGTCGTTAATGCGCCGGTAATATCGCCGTTTTGGGTGCGTTACGCACATCACGAATCGCGCTTTTTGGATGTTGAGCGAATGAACAAAGCGGCGCAGCTTTTTCTCGGCGAACACGATTGGACGGCGTTTTCCGCGGCGCGTTCCGATGTCGAAAACCGCGTGCGGACAATTTCGGAATTTACCATTGAATCGCATTGGGACGCACGTGCCAACGCTTTAATCATTGAATTTCGTATTTCCGCCAACGGTTTTTTGCGTTCTATGGTGCGCTCGATCATCGGCACAATGCTCGAAGCCGGGCGCGGCGAAAAAGATTCTGATACAATTCAAACGGCAATAGTTACTTGTCAACGCAATTTAGCCGGGCAAACCGCGCCCGCACATGGTTTGACGTTGCTCAAAGTTCATTACGAATGAAAACCGATTTTCAAAAAGTAATTTCATCGCCCGTTGCAGCTTACGAGGAAGGTTTGCGGTTTTTTATGGGACAAGGAACGCTTAATGAAACTTTGCGCCGTGTCGCCAAAGATTTGGAAAGTCGCGGAATTGATTATAATGTCATCGGCGCGGTTGCACTTAATCAATACGGCTATCGGCGCTTTACCGAAGATATAGATTTGCTTTTAACGCGGCAAGGTTTGGAAAAATTCAGAAATGAACTTGTCGGACTTGGCTATCGTCCCGCGTTTGAAGGCGCAGCCAGGAAGTTTCGCACAACTGAGGAAAATGTATCGGTTGAAATAATCACTGCTGGTGAATTTCCGGGCGACGGAAAACCGAAACCCGTCGTTTTTCCAAATCCGAACGAACATCAAACTGAAATTGACGGCATAAAAACTTTAACTTTAGAAAAATTGATTGAACTGAAACTCGCTTCGGGAATGACTGCGCCGCATCGTTTGAAAGACTTGGCGGATGTGCAGGAATTGATAAAGCTAAAAGGTTTGCCCGCCAAATTTGCCGAAAAACTTAATCCTTTTGTGCGCGAAAAATTTTTGGAATTACAAACGGCGGTTGAAAAAGCGAAATGAAAATTTATCACATCATTTTGCCTGAGGTTTGGGAAAAATTCAACGCCGAAAAATTTTACGAAGCCGAAAGTTTAGCGTCGGAAGGTTTTATTCATTGCAGTTTCGCCGACCAACTCGAAGCAGTTTTGCAGAGACATTACAAAGGCGCGGAAAAGGTTTTGATTTTGCAGATTGAAACAGAAAAATTAATGGCGAAACTCGTCGAAGAACCTTCAACCAACAATGAAATTTATCCGCATATTTACGGCAAAATCAACCGCGACGCGATTGCCGGGATTGAGAAAAGAGATTTAAATTAACAGAGATAAACGGGATTTTCAAATTATTTTTTATCCCTGTCCATCCCCTTCATACTTGTTGATTTCAGCGAAAATGCTCGAAAACTTTGCAGAAGTTATCAAACCAAACTCGAAGGAAGCCGAACTCTTGGCGATGATAGATTTTGCGCGTCTGCCGCAGCACGTAGCTATAATTATGGACGGCAACGGGCGTTGGGCAAAACAGCGCGGAAAACCGAGAATCTTTGGGCATCGAGCCGGTGCGGAATCGGTTCGCGCTGTCGTTGATACAAGCGCACGGCTGGAACTCAAAGCCGTTACGCTTTATGCTTTTTCGACCGAAAACTGGAAGCGTCCGAAAACGGAAGTTTCCGGTTTAATGCAGATGCTCAAACATTATTTGCGAAGCGAATTAAAAGAAATTCATAAGCAAAACATTAAGTTTCAGGCAATCGGAAACATCACAGGTTTAGACGAATCGGTGCAAAAAGAAATTGCCGATGCAATGCAAATAACGGCAGATAACACGGGGACGATTTTAAATGTCGCGCTCAATTACGGCGGACGCGCCGAGATTGTCGAAGCGTGCAAAAAAGCCGTCAGAAATTTGCAAAAAACCGGCAAATCAGTTGCAGATTTAACCGAAAGCGACATCGAAGAAAATCTTTATACAAGCGGTTTGCCCGAAGTTGATTTGATGATTCGGACCAGCGGCGAATATCGCATTTCCAATTTTTTGCTGTGGCAGCTTGCTTACAGCGAAATTTACGTTACGCCGACGCTTTTCCCGGATTTTCGTCGTCAAGATTTTTTTGAAGCAATTGTGGATTTCCAAAAACGCGAGCGGCGTTTCGGCGGAGTGAATTAGAGCGGATTTAGATTGGATTTACGGGCGCGTTTTGAGTTCCAACTTTAGTTGGCTCTTAGTTGCAAAGAGCCAACTAAAGTGGGAACTCAAAACGCGCCCGTAAATCCAATCTAAATCCGCTCTAATTCACTCCGCCGAAACGCCGCTCGCGTTTTTGGA
>JACCYR010000243.1 GCA_013696385.1 Acidobacteriota bacterium | reverse complement strand
ATCCCGCACGAATTCCGCGAACTTCCCGGCGGACACAATTGGACGTTCTGGGATTCGCAGATTCAGGAATTTTTGGAGTTAAGCGAAAAGTTCGTCAAATAAAGAGATTATGTTAAAGAAAATAATTTACGCAGGTTTGTTGGTTGTTGTCAGTTTTAGTTTTTCTGTTTTTGCCCAGCAAAAGACTATAATCAACGAAGCGAAAGCCAAGAAAATACTGCTCGGCAAACATCTTTTCTCTTTACAATGGATTAGCTGGGATTATTTCGGCTCGGCAATCGTTTCAAACAAAAACGGCGTTTTTTATCTCAAAGGAGAACAAAAACAGCGTAAAGACAGCGATTTTGTAAAAATTCATGGCGTGATTACCGAAATTGACGCTAAGGAATTCACCTTTGACGGAACAATTATCACGCGAATCAGCCATATCAACAACGGTTAACCTTGCACTCGGATAGGTAAAATGAATTTTGCGATAACAAACAATCGAAAGTATTGGCGGCTGCAGGAGATGGATAATCCCTGCGATGAAGCGGTTGATTACGTTGATATTTACTTTCGCTAAAATCTAAAAAAATAAATGCTAAATTTTGCAATCGAAACCGCACGCGAAGCCGGACAAATTCTGCTTGAAAAGTTCGGGCGAAAAATAAATATATCTTTTAAAGGCAACATTAATCTTGTTACGGAAGCGGATTTAGCTTCCGAAAAATATATCATCGAAAAAATCCGGTCTTATTATCCAAAACATTCGATTCTGGCGGAAGAATCGGGCGAAAGCATCGTCGTCATCGAAGGCGAAAGGACATGGAAATGGATTGTTGACCCACTCGACGGCACGACGAATTATGCTCACGGCTATCCATGTTTTTGCATAACGCTGGCACTCGAACACAACGGTGAAATTGTTGTCGGCGTAACCTTTGACCCAACGCGCGATGAACTTTTTGCCGCCGAAAAAGGACAAGGCGCAACTTTGAACGGCAGACCAATCCGTATTTCAGACACGGAAAAACTCAGCGAAGCACTTCTCGTAACAGGTTTTCCATATGATTTCGCGCAACGCAAAAATTTTGCGCGGCATTTTACGGAATTTATCTTAAAATCGCGCGGATTGCGGCGCGACGGTTCGGCGGCGATTGATATGGCGTATGTCGCTTGCGGACGTTTCGACGGTTTTTGGGAAGAAGGCTTACATCCGTGGGACGTGGCGGCGGGCGTTTTATTGATTGAAGAAGCAGGCGGACGAGTTTCTTATTACGATGATTCAAAATTCAGTATCTACAAACCGCCGATTTGCGCCAGCAATGGATTGATTCACGTTGAAATGCTCAATATATTAAAATAATTCCAAATTCCAAATTCCAGATTCCAGATTTCAAGTCAGGCTGAATCTCAGATTTTAGAATAAAAACCAATTTGAAATTTCAAATTTCAAATATGAAATCAACAAAACCAAAACAAAAACCGGAAACAATTTGGAATTTGGAATCTGGAATCTGAAATCTACTGCGGTATAAATGCATTCGGAATAGGTTTATCGCCGCTTTGACCAAAACTTACGCCGGTAAATCCTGCCGTTGAACGTAGTAAGTACCAAACGCCGTTGTTTGGACGGAATACTGCAACGTCAGCTTTGCCGTCGCCGTCGTAATCTGCCGCGACGGGTTTGTCCTCCGAAATTCCGAATTGAACTGCCGAAATGGAATTATTATTTGCGCTGTTTAGCTGATACCAAACTCCATTTGACGGGCGAAAAACTGCAATGTCGGTTTTCCCGTCGCCGTCATAATCCGCCGGAGTCGGAACGTCCGCAGCGAAACCGAATTTGACTGCGCGAAAAGAATTGTTTATGCCTTCATTTAAATACCAATTTCCAGCTCGGAAAACCGCCAAATCTCCGATGCCGTCGCCGTCGAAATCACCGACAAGCGGTTTGTCGCCGTTTTGCCCGAAATGCTTTGCGAAAAATTGATTACCTAAGCTCCTGATTTGATACGATGTGCCGTTTGACGGGCGGAAAACTGCAATATCAGTGCGTCCGTCGCCGTCGTAATCATTTGGCACGGGAATATCTTCGCTTGCGCCGAACTGTACACCGTAAAAAGTATTGTCGGAACTGCGAAGCTGATACCAAGTGCCGTTCGACGAACGGAAAACGGCAATGTCGGTTTTGTTGTCGCCGTCGTAATCGGCGGGAACAATTTTATCTTCGCTTGAGCCAAATTGTTGTCCGCCAAAACTTCCGCTGCCGCTTAACATTTCATACCAAGTTCCGTTTGACGGACGATAAACGGAAATATCAGATTTACCGTCACCGTCAA
>JACCYR010000240.1 GCA_013696385.1 Acidobacteriota bacterium | reverse complement strand
TCAATCGCATTTTTTAATCCGCCCGGCAACGAACCGTTGTATTCTGGCGAAGCGATTAAAAATGCGTCGTGTCGGCTGCATAGTTCCTGAAACTTAAGGGCGTTCTCGTCAAAACCGAATTTTTCGTAGTCGTCGGCGTTGTAAATCGGCATCGGATAATCGCGCAAATCAATGTAAGTAATTTCCGCGCCTGCCTTTTTCGCGCCTTCAATCGCCGTTTTTAATACTCTTTTATTGTATGAATGCTCGCGCAGACTTCCCGCAAAGGCTAAAATTTTCGGTTGTTTCGACATAAAATTATTCCCTGATTGAAAATTATAATTGTAACTTTAAACTTAAAAGAAAAAACACGACAAATAAGTTTGACTTTTTAAAAAGAAAAGTCGAAGAAACTTATAAAGTCCTGCGAACAATTATGTTTTTTCTCTGCAAACAACTTCTATTGTTCCCTTTCAACTTCCTGCGGCGCGGATTCTTTATATTTGAGAACGCGGTCAAGCATTTCCGTGCATTCCGCGCTTCTCGAAGCAAGTTGAGCATCGGTTTGTTCCTGCCGGTTTTTTAGCTGATGATATTCGTCGGCGATATGAAGCGCGGCTAAAATCGCCACTTTGAGCGAATCAACGGTTAATGTTCCCGAAGAAATTTCGCGCATTTTGCCATCGACAAATTCCGCCAAGCCAATAATATATTCGTTGTCGCCGTCAGACCGAATATTGTAAGTCTGATTGTAAATCTCCACGCGAATAGACTGCGCCGTGTCTGTTTTTTCCCTGCTTCCAATCATATTTTTTTACCTCTGCATTGCTTCCGCCACGTCCGGGACGACAATTGTTATTGCGTCGAGCATTGCTTCAACCTTAAGCTGCATTGCATCGCGCTCGGAAAGCAAGTCTTCCATCTTTTCTTCAATTCGTGTTTTTTCCTCTAAAACACTACTCAACTCGTGTCTTAATGAAGTAATCTCGCGTTCAAGTTTATCCTTTTCTTCGCGCATCTTCTTGGCGAATTCGATTGTTAAATAAATTTTGTCTTCAAGATGCGAGAATTTGTCCATGCCAGATAGTCCGCCCATTATTTTCTCCGCTTAGTTTATTTCTGCCGCTTCGATTTGATTATGTTTATTTTTGCCAAAAACTTCAAGTAATTTCTAAATGTTTTTAGAAATATCAGGGATTTTAATTTATTTTGATTGGTAAATAAAGATTTTAGTTTCTGTAAATTTTCCCTGCAAAGGCGCAAAGGCGCAAAGAATGTATCTTATTCGTTTCCGACTATCTGAGTAAAATGATTTTATATTTTTAATAATTTTGTAGACTCAATTTATAATTTTCAAAATTCGCCCGCATTTCCGCCAAACTGTCGCCGCCGAATTTTTCGCGCATCGAATTGGTTAAGACAATCGCCAGCATCGCTTCACCGATAACGCCCGCCGCCGGAACCACCGTAATGTCCGAGCGTTCAAAGGCAGCTAAATCTTCTTGTTTTGTATCAATATCAACCGAGCGCAACGGCTTTCGCAAGGTGGAAATCGGCTTCAGATAGCCGCGCACACGAAGTTCTTCGCCGTTGGTTATTCCGCCTTCGAGTCCTCCGGCACGATTGGTCGTGCGCTTGAAACTATTTTCTTCAAAAACAATTTCATCGTGAACCTTTGAGCCGAAAAGCGATATATTTTCTACACCGTTGCCGATTTCTACTGCTTTTGTCGCTTGGATTGACATAAAGGCTTGGGCTATCCGACCGTCGAGTTTTTCGTTCCAAGAAGTATGCGAACCCAAACCGGCAATGACGTTTTTTGCCACCACTTCAAAAATTCCGCCAAGCGTGTCGCCTTTCGCTTTTGCCCGGTCAATCAATTCAATCATTTGCTTTTCGACTACGGAATCGGCACATCGAAGCGGAGAATTTTCATCAATCGCGGAAATTTCCGCAAAAGTTTTCTGCAAGGGTTTTTCGGGAACTTCACCGAGTTTGATAACGTGGCTTTTTATCTCAATTTCAAATGATTCTAATAGTTGTCTGGCAAATGCGCCGCAAGCGACTCGTGTTGCGGTTTCACGCGCCGAAGCACGTTCCAAAATATCGCGCAAATCTCTCGAATTAAATTTTTGTCCGCCCGCCAAATCAGCGTGTCCGGGTCGAGGACGTTTAACAACACGCGGATTTTTCGGCTCGGTTTCGAGTTTTTCGCTCGACATTATTTCTTGCCAATGAACAAAATCACGGTTTTCAATCGTAAAAGCGATGGGTGAGCCAAGCGTTTTGCCGTGTCGCACGCCGGAAAGAATTTCAATCTTGTCGTTTTCTATTTTCATTCGTCCGCCGCGCCCGTAACCTTGCTGCCGCCGCCAAAGCTCAAAATTAATTTTTTCGACATCAATCTCCAATCCGGCAGGCAAGCTTTCGACAATGCCGACCAAAGCGCGTCCGTGTGATTCTCCGGCGGTTGTAAATTTGAAAAACATAAGTCTTTTTTACCACAGATGAACAAGATAGACACAGATTTTTTAGGATAAAAGAGTATTGTTTCTATTCGTTTTTTATTTGCGTTAATCTGTGTTCATCTGTGGATAAT
>JACCYR010000230.1 GCA_013696385.1 Acidobacteriota bacterium | reverse complement strand
CAGTCACGGGACGCAAGCCTGCCATCGCCGCGCCAACTCCGACCGCCGCGAAACCGAGTTCGGTAATCGGCGTGTCAACGACGCGCTTGTCGCCAAATTCCTTCCAAAGCCCGCGCGTCACTTTATACGCGCCGTCATATTCGGCGACTTCTTCGCCCATGATAAAGACGTTTTCATCTCTAATAATTTCTTCGCGCAACGCTTGATTGAGCGCGTCGCGGATTGTCAAATTGCCATATATTATTGAATGCCAAATTCTTTTTCTAATTCCGCTAAGCTAACTGTTGGCGTGTCGCCTTCTTCTTTTTGAGCGGCACGGAGGTCTAATAAATCTTCCGCGTCTTCGAGCCATTCCTGCAAAGCGACAAACTCTTGATACGACAAAATAGCAAATTGCTTCTCACCGTTTTTAGTTAAAAATTCAGGATGTAATTCGATAGCCGTCATTTTATCAGTGAGCCTCCCGCCGATGTTTTATGTGATAGACGATTACGGAATCGTTTTCGATGTCAAACAAAATGCGGTAATCACCGACGCGAAGGCGATACTGTGGTTCAAAGTCGGTCAGATGTTTTACGTTACCTGCCAAATTGTTTTCCATTGCTCGAACCTTTACCAAAATTCTCTCTGCGTCATCACGATTGATTGCCCGCAAATCTTTCATCGCACGCGGCTTGAATTCGATTTTGTATTTCATCGAAAAATCGTCTTACGCATAAATATCCGTGAACAATTCTTTTTCATGCGGCAACGGACTTTCTTCAGCAAACTTCAACGCTTTTTCAACTGCTTCTTTCGCTCGATTTTCGATTTCTTCGTAATCTCTATCAAAAATTACTTTTGCGTCCAAAAGACTTTCTTTGAAAAGAAAAATCGGGTCGCGCAGTTGATATTGTTTGATTTCGTCGGTTGAGCGGTATTTGCCCGGATCTGACATTGAATGTCCCATAAAGCGATAACAGCGAATTTCAAGAAGAGTCGGCAAAGATTCTTCGCGGGCGCGTTTGATGGCGCGCATCGTTGCGGCGCGGACGGCTAAAACGTCCATTCCGTCCACAAATTCCGAAGCAATGCCGTAACCTTCGGCTTTTTGAGCAATACTGCTGATAGACATTGCCCGCGCTTGCGAAGTTCCCATTCCGTATTTGTTGTTTTCGCAGATGTAAATGCAGGGAAGTTTCCAAAGCTGCGCCATATTCAAAGATTCGTGAAAAATGCCTTGATTGACCGCCGCTTCGCCAAAAAAACAAAGCGTAACATTATCTATGCCTTTATATTTTTGCGCGAAAGCCATTCCCGTGCCGACACCGATTTGTCCGCCGACAATGCCGTGTCCGCCGTAAAAATTATGTTCGTTTGAAAACATATGCATCGAACCGCCTTTGCCTTTCACCACACCGCCCATCCGTCCGTAAAGTTCCGCCATCACCGCTTCGGGCGAGATGCCTTTGACCATCGCTTGGACGTGGTCGCGGTAAGCTGTGATAACCAAATCATCTTCGCGCAAAGCCATCATCGCACCGATGGCAACAGCTTCTTGTCCGATGTAAAGATGGCAAAAACCGCCGATTTTACCGATGCGGTAGACTTCCGCGCATTTTTGCTCGAAAATTCTGCCCAAAACCATCTGGTAAAGCATTTCTTTAAGCAGTTCGGGTTCGACGTTTTTAATCAAACCTTGCTGCGATTTTTTGCGCTCTTTATGTTCATTTTGAGAAACTTTCGGGTCAACTTTATCGGTGATTTTTTCTTCCGTTTTCTGTTTCACAGACTTATTGTTTCCGTTGCTCGAACTTTTGTTTGTTTTCGTCGTTGTCTTTTGGCGAGTTGCAGTTTTTGGCAAAATTTCTTATCCTCCGCGCCGATATTTTAGTAAATGTCTATAAAAAATAAGTATTAAAACTTTATAAAAATTATAAGCGACAGACGGCGGATTGTGCAAAACGACAAACAATTTAGGAATAAATCCTTTCAATTTTCGCATTTTAAGTTCAACTAATGATAAAATCTGCATCAAATCTGGTGAAAATATGTTAATAACTGTTCGTCTGAAAACTTTAGTTATCATTTTTGCAGCAGTATTAGTTTTGCCGCTGGTTTCTTTCGCGCAAGCTCCTGTTTCGTGGTCGCTTGAATCCGTTGCAAAAGGCAAAACGCTCAAAGCAGAAGAAAAAATAAAAGCTAAACTCAAAGCAAATATCGAAGGAAACTGGCATCTTTACGCTGTCGAACAGCCCGAAGGCGGACCTTTTCCGACAAAAATCACGATTCCTGAAATTCTACCTTTTAAGATAGACGGAAAAATTGAATCCTCCGAACCGATTACAAAATTTGACCCGAATTTTCAGATTGAAACAAAATTTTTTGCCGACAAAGCCGAATTTGATTTGCCGATAAAGGCGACGGGCGAAGCAGAAGCCAATGATTTAGCCGTAGATGTTAAATTCCAAGTTTGCAATGACACGGTTTGTCTGCCGCCGAAAACGGTGAAAGTTACCTTTGCCGGTTTTGAGGATGTGAAAAAAGTTGTCGGTAGTCAGTCATCAGTTGTCAGTAGCAAAGAATCAGCAAACACTGATTCAATATCGAACAAAATAGATAACAACCGACAACCGACAACCGACAACCGACAACTGCCGACCAATCTTTGGTCATTTATCTGGTTGGCAATCACGCTTGGCGCATTGTCGCTTCTCACGCCGTGCGTTTTTCCGATGATTCCGATAACGGTTTCATATTTTACCAATCATTCATCGGGAAATCGTGCTAAAGCCGTCAAACTCGCAACCGTTTATTCAGTCGGAATAATCGCCACTTTTACAATTTTGGGGATGCTTTTGGCGATTTTTGTCGGCGCGGCGGGCATCAATCTTTTTGCGGCAAATCCTTGGGTAAATCTTTTAATTACGGGCATTTTCCTCTTTTTCGCGTTTAATCTCTTTGGTGCTTATGAAATTACGATTCCGACCGGAGTTTTGACAAAATTGGATAATCTGACGCGGAGCAGGGAAGGCGAAGGAAGCGGAATTATCGGTGCGCTTCTGATGGGTTTGACGTTCACTTTAACTTCATTTACCTGCACATCGCCGTTTGTCGGCACAATTCTGGTTTCCGCTTCACAAGGCGCGTGGCAGATGCCGCTCGTCGGAATGCTCGCTTTTTCCAGCGTTTTCGCTCTGCCTTTTTTTGTTCTCGCGCTCGTGCCGCAATGGGCTTCGAGCCTGCCGCGCGCCGGTGGCTGGATGAATTCTATCAAAGTTGCGATGGGATTTTTAGAAATTGCGGCGGCGATGAAGTTTATCTCAAATGTGGATTTAATCTGGAATTGGGGAATTTTCACGCGACCGTTTGTGCTGGCGATTTGGATTGCGATTGGCGTAATTTTAGCAATTTATCTATTGGGCAAATTCCAGCTGCCGCACGATTCAAAACCTGAAAGAATCGGCGCGGTTCGAGTTATGTCGGCGATTTTGAGTCTGGCAATCAGTTTTTATTTAATCACCGGACTTTTCGGGGCAAAACTCGGCGAACTCGAATCGTTTTTGCCGCCGGAAATCGAAACTTCGAGAAATTTTTTTAATAAATCAGACGCGGAAAAACTCAAATGGATTGAAAACGATTACGAAGGCGCATTAGCCACAGCAAAAGCCGAAAACAAGTTGGTTTTTGTGGATTTTACGGGTTACACTTGCACGAATTGCCGCTGGATGGAAGCAAATGTTTTTCCAAAAAAAGAAGTTGAGAGCGAGTTGGCAAAATTTGTTCTTGCCAGACTTTACACCGACGGCGACGGCGATGTCTATCAAAAACAACAGCAATTGGAACAAGATATGTTCGGCACGGTCGCGCTTCCATTTTATGCGATAATTGACGGCGACGGAAAAGTAGTGGCGACATTTCCCGGATTGACGCGAAACGTCGGCGATTTTGTTGACTTTTTGCAAAAAACAGTAAAGAATTAATCGGCATTTTATTTTCGTATAAAAGCGGCAAAAGATACCAATAATTTATATTCAATTTTGGGGAGAACTTAATGAGAAAAAATTTATTTGTTTTCTTGTTTGTTTGCACAATTCTGTTTGCGTTGTCAGTAAAAACAAACGCGCAGTTGAACATTCAGGCGATTGACGTGGCGGGCGACAGCATTTCCAAAGGCTTTAACGCCAGCAGTTCGGCACCGTGCGCCAATGCCGACCAGGAACAATATAATTGGATTACCAGTGATACGAACGGCACTGCATTTTGCAGCGCGGGAAGCGAAAATGTCTTTAGTTTGGTCGAGCGTTTGGAGTGTGATTACAACACGAATATTTTCGCGGCAACGCCTAACCACGCGGCTTCGGGCGCGCGGATGCTCTCGGATTTTCTCAATCAAGCAAACAACATCAAAACTTATTTAAACGCTCAGCCCGCGCAGCGAATGGCGGCGGTCTTTCTCGGTCATAACGACAATTGTTCGGGAACGCTGACGAAAATAAACGCCGCTTGTTCAAGTTCAGATCTTGACCCGAATAATTACTGCCGGACAAAGACCGACTCTTTCGAGCGCGAGTTTCGCAAAGGCTTGGAAGTTTTGATGACAATCCCGAACACGCGAATTGCCGTCGCCGCGCCGGTTCGCGTTTCGCAGCTTTGCAATTTTCAAAACAAACCAAACTGTCAGGTCAGCGGAACAAATTGTCAATTTTTATGGAGCAACGCAAACATCTGCGCTTCTTTAACGCGTGATTGTTCGCCGACCAGAATTGCCGACACTTATACGACAATTAAAGCTTATCGGGACATTTTGAAAAGAGTTGCCGCCGAATACGCGGCGATTTCCGACGGCGGCTCTTCGAGAGTTGTCGTTCTCGGCGGCGAAATGGTCGGCGGCGGAATCAAAGCCGTCGGCACGTCATTTATTTACAGCGACGCGGCTTGGCAGTATCGCTTTAACGCCGACCAGCTTTCGTGCTGTGATTGTTTTCACCCTTCGGCTTTGGGACAAGACAAGCTGGCGCAGATAATGAAAAACGGTTTGACTTGCAGCCCGATCCAACCTTGCTGCCACGACACCGGCGACCCGTTGACCGACGGCAAATGTGCTAGACGTGAGCTTAAAAGAATTTCTTACAATGGATTTTTTTAAATTTGCGCGGCTAAAAATTTGATTCGCGGCGCGGGCTTTGATATTTTCTTATGTATTGGCGATGACACTTTCAATCAAAAAATTTATTAAAGGTTTGCGTTCTATTTCCGATGACGGTTTCGGCGTGGAAAACGTCTATCAATTTTTGGGTGAGAATCCGGTTGATATTGACACAATTACGCCTTTTTTCTTTTGGAGCGAGCATTGTTATACGAGAAATTTAATCTACAAAGACGAGCGTTTTGAATTAATGACGCTGTGTTGGGAACGCGGGCAAGTTTCGCGTATTCACAATCACGCTGACCAGATGTGCTGGATGACAGTGCCGGTCGGACGGCTTCGCGGGCAAAATTATTCAGTTTTGGAAATTGATGAGGCAAAAGGATTTTGCAGACTTAAAGAAACCGACCGATTTGACCTTTCCGATTGTCTTGCCGCCAAAGTCGAACTCGAAGAACCGATTCATCAAATCTTAAATCTGCCGGAATTCGACCAACGCGCCGTCAGCCTGCATATTTACTCAAAACCTTTTGATAGATGCCTTTCATATTGTCGCGAAACTAACAAATTCGCAGAAGTTCCACTTTTTTACACAAGTATTAACGGCAAACTCTGCGACGGCGTGAAATTATAAACTTTATCTTCTAAATTGTTAGAAGTTATCTCAAAACTTTCAGAACTTCGTATTTTTGAGATAGCTTTTAATTACTTTGCAGTTACTTTATCCGTTGGATTAGACAAGTTAATTTCCGGTTCAAAGTTTTGACTTTATAATTTTTTTATCCGACCTTGATTAAACTAAATGAAAAATCATGGCTTATTGTTCTCGCCGCAGTTTGTCTTGTTTATATTTCGCTTCGTTTTTGGCATCTGACCGATTCATGTCTGTGGTTTGACGAGATTTTCAGCGTTCACGCCGCCGAACACGATTGGTTTTCGCTCTTTTCGTTTGTCGCGCTGGATTTAATTCACCCGCCGCTTTTTTACGTTTTTCTCAAATTGTGGATTTCAATCGGCGGCGAAAGTCTGTTTTGGCTCAGGTTTTCCTCCGTTTTATTTTCGATTATTGCTTTAATTCCATTTTATCTGCTGTGCCGGCAATTGAAATTAAAATATCCGGCAGTCGCTCTCGCACTAATAATTTTCGCCGTCAACGGTTATCTCGTCAAATACGCGCAGGAAGTCAGAATGTATAGTCTTTTACTGTGTCTGTCGCTGTTTTCGATCTGGCTTTTTGCGCGATTTCTAAATGTCGGAAAGGGAATTTGGTTTCTAACAGTTGTCAATATCTTGCTTGTCTATACGCAGTATTTCGGTTGGTTTGTCGTTGTTGCGGAAGTTTGCGCCGGGTTGTTTTTGCAGCGCATAAAAATCAGACGAATTCTTACAATGTTTGGTTTGACGGT
>JACCYR010000200.1 GCA_013696385.1 Acidobacteriota bacterium | reverse complement strand
TGCGGCAAACGGCTTGGGCAAACGAATTGGTCAAGGTTTTAAGCAAAGCCACCCAAAATAATCCAAAAGAGCGACATCAAAGCGTAACGGAATTTTGGCAGGATTTATCTGTCATTAAGCTGCTTGCCGACGCGGAGGACAGCGAAACTGTGAGGCAAATTTCCGAGCGTCCGCATACAATTCCGCAGCCGCACGTTGCCAGAGGTTACACGCCGCTTGCGCCGCAACGCCCGCGTTTTAACACCTCGCAGGATTTGAAAATAAATCCGAATTTGACCGCTGGTGGTTTGCCTTTGGTTGTAAAACTTGGAACAGAAAATCAAATTCCAATTCGGCAGCCGCAATCCATTGAAAACAAACCTGTCCGAGAACCAGAAATAATTTTTCAACCAAAACCGAAACGCCAACGGAGTTTTCTTCGCCGTTTCGCTGTTTTTGTGATTTTTATCGGATTATTTGCAGGAATTCTTTTTACCACGCATAATTATTTGCGCGGGCGCGGCATTTTGCCTGAAATTCGTAATCCGTTTAAACAACAATTCGGCACGGCAAACGGCGATGTTTATTTACGCTCGTCTCCAAATACGGACAAATCGCCCGTCGGTATAGTTACTAAAGATTCGCGCTTGAAAATTGTCGGTTCGCAGGACAATTGGTATGAAGTTGATATAATCGAACAAGGCGACCCGGAAGCCGCTTCCGATTCCGCCAAACACGGTTGGGTGAGTGGCAAATATGTCAATGTGCAGGAGTGAAACAATTTTGGATTTTAGATTTTAGATTTTGGATTGGTTCGTTGTCAGCAGTTCTTGATTAGCTGAAATTGCTCAATTATTAACAAACAATTAACCATTAACAATTTTTAATCAAAAATCCAAAATCCAAAATCGTATGAGTGTTTTAGACAAAGTTAGAAAATGGATTGACGGTGAAGGTGCGGAATTTGTTTTGGAAGAAGCCGCCCGCGACGCGCAGGTTAAACCGCGCAGTCAGGCGGAAGAATTTATCGTCAAAATTGCCAAGGCAGTCGAAGAAGTGATGCAGCGTGAGTTAGTTCCTCTGCCGCAAGGCACAGCGATTATTCCAACCGAATACATAATTTTCCTGAGCGAAGCCGATGATAAAGATTGGCAAGGTGTGAAACGACGCGGACTTGAACAAGGTCTTTATCATATTCTGGCTGAAAGAGCAAGGGAAATTGCAGGCAAAAAAAAGCTGGAAACTCAATCCTTTGCCGTCGAACTGCGGGTTGATGGCACACTCGAACAAGGTGATGTTCGTGTTCAACATAGTTGGGACGATAGTTCAAGTAATAAAACAAGCGTTTTTGCTCGTCCAAAAAATTTACCAGAACTGCAGCCTCAGCCCAAAAATCCGGTTCTGCCAACACCGGATTTTGTCCAGAATCAGCCCGCAGTTCTGTTTCAAACGCCGCCGGCTGTTCAACAATTAAGCGTTCCGCAAGTTTCGTCCATTGAAGACGGAGAAATGGAAGAATTGACGCACGTTCAGAAACGCAGTAAGGAACTTTATCGGCTGGAAATTTGGCGCGACGGTGTTCGCCAAACGGTCGTGCCGGTTTATCAAAACGAAATCAGCATCGGACGCGGTTCAAGGTCAAAGCCGGTTGACATCGCGCTCTCTGGCGACCCCGAAATCAGCCGCCGTCATTTGAGTTTGATGTCTGACGGAGAAGATAATTTCTGGATAATAAACGAAGGGCGCAACCCGGCAATGATAAACAATTATGAACTTCAAGTCGGGCAAAAAAGGTCGGTTTCAGCTGGCGTTCCAATAACAGTCTGCAGCTATTTGTTGAGAATTCAGCCGAAATAATTTTCCCTTAAAATTATTGGTCATCCTTATTCAAACTCAATAATTTCTTTAGTCCGTAAATTTATTTCGGCTGAATTTGCCGTTTAATTTCTTCGATTAAGGGCGCGTAAATTTCGCGTTCGCCTTTCTCATTCAAATAATCCCATAAACCATTGTGGCAATGGCGATTATCGTCCCAACCCGGATGATTGACAATCGGATAAAGACAAATTCCTTCAACCGGAATGCTGCTTTTACTTATTTCTTCGCAAATATAGCGAAACCACTCGGGACGCGCTTCATTTTCAATACCGGTTTCGGCAATCAAAATCGGACGCTCGTATCGCTGATAATATTCCTGCAGAATCAGGTTAAATAACCGATGATGTTTGTGCTTGAGTAAAACTTTACGTCTGCTCGGATGCCGCCACTGATTATCAAAATAGTAATTGATACCGATTATATCCAGATATGATTCATTTCCGCCAAGCTGCGTTTCGCGTTTTCCGCGCAGCATATCAAGCGCGTGAAATTGCGATTCACGGTGTCTTTTTGCACCGTTAATATGATGTCGCTTTTTCGATGTAGTCGTAACTTCAATCGCCGGTTCTGCCTGTACAAAACGAATTTGCGGACATATTTTTCGCATTGCATCAATACTTAAAATCGAGGCGCGAACAAGCTGACGTTTCATTTCACCCCCGCGCCCGCGCCCAAACGGATAAAACGCGCCGACATCGCCCGCAATCCACGAAAAAAATGAGATTTCATTGACCGGACAAATAAACGGCGTTTCTTGATTTTCGCTTAATAAAAATTTGATAAAGGCTTCGGCAAAACCCGCAAACCGCACGGGAAATTCCGTGCTGAAAATATCCAAATCGTCGGGATAACCATAGTGAAACAAGTCCCAAATTATCTGCATTCCCGTCTTTTTCGCGGCGCGAACTTGTTTTATCGCGCTTGAAAAATCGTAGCGAAAAGGCTCGCGTTCAATCAAATGCCAACGAACGCCGTCGCGTGCCGTTTTCATTCCGATTTGCAGCATTCGCTCGTAAT
>JACCYR010000168.1 GCA_013696385.1 Acidobacteriota bacterium | reverse complement strand
AGATAATTGTTGGCGAAATCGAAACTATCGGCGGAATTTTAACCGGCGACCCGATTACTCAAGCCGAAGGCGAATTTAATGTCGAGGTCGGAACATTACATCAGAAAGCCAATAAAAATTTGACCGCGATTGAGGAAAACGAGGAAGACAAACAATTTCAAGAGTAGTTTTAAAAGTTAAAAGCGTGCTGCAACATATAAAAGTGCAGCACGCTGACCGAGTATACTTACTAAAACTTTAAGCTGAGAACGATGTTCCGCAGCCGCAGCCGCCGGTTGCATTCGGATTCTCAAACGTAAAACCTGAACCCATCATACTTGATGTGTAATCAACCGTTACGCCGTTCAGATATTGTGCGCTGAACATATCAACGAACAGACGAACGCCGTATTTGTCAACGATAAAATCGCCTTGGCGTGATTCTTCTTCGATATTTAAGCTGTATTGAAAACCCGAACAACCGCCCGGAACAACTCTCACGCGAAGTCCCGCCGTTTCCGGCAAGTCTTCTTCGCTCGACATAAATTTTTTGATTTCTTCCGCCGCGTTCGGCGATAGACCGATTTCTACTATTGGTGCTGCTACTGCCGCCATTTTTTATAAATCTCCTTATTAAATAATTTCAATTGATTAAGCTGAAATTTTATCTTTATCTTACAATCAATTTTACCTGACTTTGCTTTAGATAACAAGTGAAATAGGTGATAAGTGAGAAGTGAGAAGTGATAGGTGATAAATGATAGGTGATAGGTGATAAGTGATAAATGATAGGTGATAAGTGATAAATGATAAGTGATAAGTAAGAGGTAATAAATTTTTACTTCTCACCTATCACTTCTCACCTATCACTTATCACTTATTTTTCGCTGTTTTAATTGAAGAAGTAAGAAGTTTTTGCAATTCTTCACAATCAGAAAGCATAGATTTTGATTCCTTTCCACTAAGGTATCCGCTATCTTGCAAGAGCCTAAGCCAATAATTTGTTTCAAATGACTCTTTAAGAGAAATCGAAAGTTTATGGGTAAAATCAGCGTTTGATTGCCCCTGAAACGCTTCTTCAATGTTTGCTCCGATAGAAGTTCCTGAACGCAAAATCTGTTTTGATAAAACAAATTCTCTCTTTTCCTCCGAAAGATAACGACACATTTTAACTATTCTTAACGCAAACAAATATGATTTTTCCTTCAAAATACTTTGGCTCATTTTTCACTTTTCACTTTTCACCTATCACCTATCACTTACTTTGCTTTTGACAAAATCACGAGTTCCGGCTTCATCGCTTCAATTGAAACTTGCCGCGCAACTTCTTCTGACGTCTTGCGAAACGCTTTGGCTTGCGGTGAATCAGGATTTGAAACAACGACCGGAATACCTTTATCACCGCTTTCGCGGACTTCGATGCCGAGCGGAACTTCGCCCAAAAACGGCACGCCCATTTCGTCGGCAAATTCGCTTCCGCCGCCTTTGCCGAAAATGTCGTAACGATTGTTTGTGTCGGGCGCGATGAAATAACTCATATTTTCGATAACGCCTAAAATCGGAACGGCAACTTGTTCAAACATTTTCAAGGCACGTCGAACATCGGCAAGCGAAACAATCTGCGGAGTTGTTACTAAAACCGCGCCTTGCACCGGAACAAGCTGCGCCAAAGAAAGTTGAACATCACCTGTTCCGGGCGGCATATCAACAATTAAATAATCGAGTTCGCCCCAATGCACGTCGCCCAAAAACTGCCGCACAATGCCGTGAAGCATCGGACCGCGCAGAACCATCGGTTTGTCGGGTGGCGCAAGCAAAGCCATCGAAATCACTTTTACGCCGTGCGCCTCGATTGGAACGATTTTACCATTCACGGCTTCGGGTTGTTTATGCGCCACGCCGAGCATTAAAGGAACATTTGGACCATAAACATCCGCGTCCATCAAACCGACCTTCGCGCCGTCAATCGCCAGCGAAACCGCCAGATTTACCGCTACGGTTGATTTGCCGACACCGCCTTTACCCGATGAAACTGCGATAATGTTTTTCACATTCGGCAAAGTCATATTATTGGCAACGCCGCGACCTTTCGGCACTTCCGCGTCCATCGTAACTCTAACGTTTCCAATGCCTTCCAACGCGCCGACTAGTTCGTATGCCTGCGCTTCCATCTGTTCTTTGACGGGACACGCGGGCGTGGTCAGAACAATCCGAAATGAAACATCGCCGCCTTTAATTTCCAAATCTTTTATAAATCCGAGCGCAACAATATCTTTGTGTAAATCGGGGTCAATAATCTGTCTTAAAGCGTCTAAAATCGCTTGTTCTGTTATTTGATTCATATATTTTTATGCCGCTATTCTGCTTCTTTTGGGTTGAGGAATTCTATCGCCAAATTCTTTAGCTGTTTCAATCCACAACTGAATCGCCTGATTGACGTTTTGCAAAGCCTCAGTTTGAGTTTTGCCGTGCGCTAGACAACCCGCAAGTTTGGGAACTTCGGCGATGAAAATTTTATCTTCGCGGCTCCAATAAATTAAAACTTCGTTTTTGTGCATCTTAAACGACCTCTACAAATTATACTTTTGCAAAATCCAGCGAACTTGTCTAACCTAGAAACATCTTAACTGCGCCAATAAATCAATAAAATTATCAAGGAGTCTGGGTTTAATGAAAACAAAAATAATTCTCATTCTATTGCTTTTAGCTCTTCCAACGCTCGCAATTACAAAAAAAAGCGAATATATCGGCTATAAACATAAAGGTATAAAATATGGCGAAACTCTGCCGAATGGCGTGAAAGACCTTGGCGGCGGTTTGCTTTCCAACGAAAATTACGGCGTTTCGCGCTTTACCAAAGGCAAAAAATATATGCTCTGGCTGGAAAAAATCACTGCGCGAGATGCAAAAGGCGTGCCGAGTTGGGAAGTCAGAGACGTTTTAAGTTTTGACAAATTAAAGAAGAATCAAGAGTTTTTGTTTTCGTATAGTTCGAGTTGTTTGCAAAACGGCAAGGGAAATCTTGATATGATTGTGATGACCGAACTTTTGCCGAAAAACAAGACTTATAAAGTTTTGAAGGCGTGGAAGGCAAACATAAAAAGAGAAAAATTCGATAAAATTTCAATCAAAGGAATTAAATGCGAATATGTTGCGCCATAAATTATGAAAGACACAATTTTTTACTGGTTGCCGAACTGCACAACCTGTCAGAAAGCAAAGCGGCGGCTGGAAAGGCACAAAGTTTTGGTTACACAGTTTCGTGATTTAAAAGAAGAACCACTCATCCGTGAAGAAGTTGAAAATTTGGCAAAAATGCTTGGCGGCGCGGGCGAACTTTTTTCGCGTCGGGCGGTCAAATATCGTGAACTCAAACTCAATGAACGCAAATTATCAGAAGAAGAAATGATTGATTTGATGGCAGCCGAATACACTTTTCTGAAACGCCCGATTTTGGTTATTAACGGCAAAGCGACGGCGGGATATTTTGAGAAGTTTTTCGATATGTTTTTGAATGAGAATTATTACAACAAATGAATACAGAGTTACTGAAAGAATATAAAACTATCCGCGATGGCGGCTTCGGATTTTTTGAACAAGAGCGCGGTTTGATTGAGGTTTCGGGAAAGGAAGCGGTTCAGTTTTTAAACGGTTTGATTACCAACGATGTCGTTAAACTTGAAGACAATACCCAAATGTCGGCGGCTTTTCCAAACGCAAACGGTCGTTTGATTGCCGTTGTCCGCGTATTGCGGCAAGGCGATAAATTTCTTTTTGAAACCGAAGCGGCGACGCACGAAAGCGTATTTAAAAATCTGTTTCGTTTTACTTTTGCGGGCGATTTTTTCGTTGAAGATGTGTCGGAGAATTACGCTTATTTTGAAATTACAGATTCCAAATTTCAAATTCCAAACTTTCAATCAATTACTTTTCAGAAAACAAGCAGCGTAGATTATTTTGTCCCGAAAAATGCCGTCGAAGATTTTAAAGTTGAATTGGAAAAAGCCAATGCAATCAAAATTTCAAATCAGCTTTACGACGTTTTACGAATCGAAAACGGCATTCCGCTTTACGGTGTTGATATGGATGAAACGACGATTGTGCCGGAACTCGGTTTGCCGGAACTTATCAGTTACAACAAAGGCTGTTACATCGGACAGGAAATTATCGCCCGCATCCATTTTCGCGGTCACGTGGCAAAGAAACTGACAGGTTTGGTTTTTGAAGATGAAAACGCCGAAGTTCAGCCAAATGATGAATTAAAATCTCCTGATGGCAAAAACGCCGGACGAATAACTTCCGTTACATTTTCGCCGAAACTCGAAAAAGTTATTGCGCTTGCTTATGTTCGTTATGATTATTTGCCGGAAGGAACGCGGTTAGAAACAAATGATTATACGGCGTTGGTAAAAGATTTACCGTTTATCGAACAATAGGTTAAAATAAACAAACAAATATAATGGACGCGACACATTTGGAATTCTCAAAAAAAAGCGATATTGATTTGCCGAACGCAAAACTCGCTTACACAATTATTCAATCTCTTTTGCAAAGCAACGAAGCGTTGAGCGATTTGCTCGTTTTAATGGCGCACGTTTTA
>JACCYR010000151.1 GCA_013696385.1 Acidobacteriota bacterium | reverse complement strand
CAAAACTTTCCGCCTTGTGAACAACCAATTCGGCTAATGCGCTGATAAATTTGTCGGAATAATTCAAGCCTTCGATAACTTCAAACTGCTCAACGCCTGTTTGTTTCGCTAAATGTTTGAATTCGATGCTGACTTCAAACAGCGTTTCGAGATGGTCGGACGCAAACGCGACTGGCACAGCCAACATATCTTTTACGCCTTGCTTGGCAAGTTCTTTAATCGTGTCGGGCGTTGACGGCGTGAGCCATTTTTGCGGTCCGACTTTCGATTGATAACAAAGACTGAAGGCTTGCGAAAATCCGCCTTGTTTGACGACTGCTTCGACCGTTTTTTTGATGTGGTCGGAATACGGGTCGCCTTCGCGGACAAGTTTCATCGGCGTTCCATGTGCGCTGAAAAGTATGTGAACATCAGCGCGTTTTGCTTCGGGAAATCGTTCCAAGCCTTGATTGATGCGTTCAACAAAAGCGTCAATATACGGCGGAAAATCATAATAAGACTCGATTAAAATTGTTTCCAAATCCGTCAAATCGTTTCTTTTTGCTAACTGTTTTTCCCACTCTTTCATACTCGAAAGCGTCGTCGCTTTTGAATACTGCGGATAAAGCGGAAGCAAAACGACTTTTTTGATGCCTTCTTTGGCGATTGCGTCCAACGCTTCTCCGGTGAACGGATGCCAATAACGCATCGCCACAAAAACTCGTGCGTCAATATGTTCGTTTAATTTTTGCTCAAGCAATTTCGCTTGTCCCAACGTAAATTCTTTAATCGGAGATTTACCGCCGATTTGCGCGTATTGTTTTTGAACTTTGATGTGTCGGCGCGAAGAAATTAATTTTGCAAGACCTCGCCGAAACAAAAAACTTCCCGGAAAATTGATAATATCAGGGTCATTGAACAAATTATTAAGAAATGGCTCAACCGCTTCGAGCGAATCAGGTCCGCCAAGATTGAATAAAACTACGCCGATTTTTTCTTGCATTTTAAAATCATTTTTAACCACAGATAAACACAGATTAAAAAGGATAAAAGCGGATGAAAAATCTTTTCTTATCTGTTTTTTATCTGTGTTTATCTGTGGTTAATTTCTGTCCTAAACCGTCTTAGAAAACACAGGTTTGCCCTTCGTCATTTTTTCCAAATACGCATCGAAACACATCGCCACGTTTCTGACAATCAATTTGCCCGCGCCTTTGACGGCGATTTTTTCCGCGTCGCGCGTGAGCAATCCGTCCGCGATAAAGACATCTAATTTCTTGAGGTCATCAGCAAAATATTCGTCAAAAACGATGCCGAATTTCGCTTCAATCCGGCGTTTGTCTATCTGCAAATGACACATCAAATTTGAAATCGTTTCGCGCCGAATGTGGTCGTCTTTTGTCAGGCGATAGCCGACATTGGTTGCCGCTTCGCCTTTTTCGACTCGTGCATAATACTCTTTATTCATCTTCAAATTTTGCGCGTAAATGTTTTGAAATTGGCTAATCGCCGACATTCCGAAGGCATAAACGTCGCAACCGGCTTTGGTCGAATAACCTTGAAAATTGCGGTAAAGAGTGTTTTGCTTTTGAGCAATCGCAAGTTCATCCGTCGGTTTGGCGAAATGATCCATTCCGATATATTCGTAACCTGCTTTGGTCAAACTTTCAATCGTTTGTTTCAAGATATTCAGCCGTTCATCGGGCGACGGCAATTTGTCTTCGGGAATCAAAACCTGATGTTTTTTCAGCCACGGAACGTGCGCGTAATTGAAAACGGCGATGCGGTCGGGCGAAATATCAATCACTTTTGCGACGGTTTTATTAAATTCTTCGAGCGTTTGAAATGGCAAACCGTAAATCAAATCGAGATTAACGCTTTTGAAACCGAGTTCGCGTGTCCATTCGACGGTTTGGCGCGTAATGTCTTCGGGCTGAATGCGGTTTATCGCTTTCTGCACTTCGGGGTTAAAATCCTGCACGCCCATACTGACGCGGTTAAAACCGCATTCGCGGAAAGCCTTCAGATGTTCAAACGTCAAACCACGCGGGTCAATCTCGACGCTTGCTTCCAAATCTTCCGAAAAGTTGAATTTGGCGCGAATATAATTGCCGATGTCGCAGATTTCTTCTGGATATAAATATGAAGGCGTTCCGCCGCCCCAGTGCATTTGCGCGACTTTTCGTTTTTTGGAAATATGCGGCGCGAGATTGTCTATCTCCTTTTTCAGATAATCGTTATACTCACGAATCAAACTTCTGTCACGCGAAACCAGCATATTACAGCCGCAAAAATAGCAGAGCGATTCGCAAAACGGAAAGTGAAAATAGAGCGAAATATCGGAAGCGTTTGCGCCCGCGTTGGTCGAGATAATTTCCCTCGTAAAATCTTCGGCGGTAAATTCCTGTGAAAACAACGGCGCAGTCGGATACGAAGTATATCGCGGTCCGGGTTGGTTGAATTTCTTCAAAACATTTATGTCTATTTCGCTAAAATCTTTGCTCATTTTTATTTCTTAGCTTTTCTTTGCGTGCTTTGCGCCTTTGCGGGAAAAGGCGCAAAGCACGCAAAGTATTTGAAAATTGGCTTGCATTTTACTAACTCGCTTTTGCCGCATTTTCCGCCGCGTGGTATTTCGCGCTCAACTCTTTGACGCATTCGACAAAATACCGCGCATTTTCGGGCGCAGTCTGTTTCAAAATGCCGTGTCCGAGATTGAAAATATGTCCCGCGCCCGCGCCATAACTTTCTAAAATCCGTTGGGTTTCCGCTTTGATTTTCTCCTTCGGCGCAAACAAAACGCACGGGTCGAGATTGCCTTGCAACGCCTTTTTATCGCCAATTTCCGCCCGCGCCTCCCGGATGTCCTTTGTCCAATCAATGCCGATAACATCGCATTTGAGTAACGCTAATTTTTCGAGATTGTTCACGCCTTTAGCAAAAACAATCACAGGCGCACCGTTTGTTTTTAATTGTTCGCAGATATATTTCAAATAGCGAAACGAAAATTCTTCAAAATCCCAAGGCGATAAAATTCCCGCCCACGAATCAAAAATCTGCACTGCATCGCAACCCGTTTCGATTTTTTTATTTAAGTATCCGACAACCGCGTCGGCGAGTTTTTCGAGCAATCTATGCGCCGTGCGCGGTTCGCTGTAAATCAAACTTTTGATATTGCGAAAATCCTTTGAGCCTTTGCCTTCGACCATATAGCTTGCCAGCGTCCAAGGCGCACCCGAAAAACCGATAAGCGGAACTCTACCGTCGAGTTTTTGCTTCGTAACTTTTATCGCCTGCATCACATAATCGAGTCTTTCCGTCACGCCTTCGGTTTTCAAAGATTCAACATCCGCCGTGCTTCTGATTGCTTTTTCAAAAACAGGACCTTTTGATTCGATAACGTCCAAATTCATTCCCATCGCCTCAGGAATAACCAAAATATCCGAAAACAAAATTGCCGCGTCAACGCCGATAATATCTACGGGCTGAACGGTAACTTCCGATGCAAGTTCAGGCGTTTTGCACAAAGTCAAAAAATCCGCTTTTTCACGAATGGCGCGATATTCGGGCAAATAACGTCCCGCCTGCCGCATAATCCAAACAGGCGTTCTTTCGGTTTGCTCTCTTCGACACGCTCTTAAAAATAAAAAATCTTTACTCAAAATCTTTCCTCAAATAATCAATCAAACCTTTCGCAAAAACTTCCGTCGAAGGTTTTTCGGCAATAAAATCAATCCGCAAATTCCTGTCTTCGATAAATCGCGCCGTCGTTTCGCCGATTGCCGCAATTTTGGTTTTGTCTTGCTCAAATTCTGCAAAATTCTCCAAAAATCCTTCCACGCCCGACGGACTAAAAAAACAAACGGCGGCGATTTTTTTGTTTCTCAACTTTTCTTTAATTTTATCAGATTGTTTTGCGTCCGCTTCTGTTGCCGACGTTTTATAAACAATCAACTCTTTAACTTCTGCAAAATCTTCCAATGTTTCGGGAATAATCTGCAAACTTCGATTGCCGCGCAGATAAAGAAACTTTTTGCCTTTTAACTCATTTTTCGGTATCGAATTCAACAATTCGGAGGCGTTTTTTGTGTCTTCGCTGGAAAATGTTTCGATTCCCGCCGTTTTGAACAATTCGTTTGTTCTCTTTCCCAAAACGTAGATTTTGCCGCAATAAATTTTCTTCGTTTTGTTCAATCTTTCCAAAAACGGCGCGGCAGCATTCGGACTTGTGATAAAAATCCCGTCGAAAGTTTCGATTTCAGTAACAACCTTATCCAACTCCGCATAATCAGCGATTTGCTCGGTTTTAATTGTCGGAAAGTTGATAACCGAAAAACCCTGCTCAATCAAAATTGAACTAAAAAGGTCGCAATCGCGGACAACTAAAATCTCGGTTTCCATTTTCAAACAACTTTCTTATGCGACTTTTCCGCGTCTTTTCTTGTTGCCGACAACAAATCGTTCGCACCGTTTTTAATCATTCTTTCCGCCAATTCACGCCCTAACTCAACTGCATCATTTCGATTTCCCATAATCGAATCGCGCATTGTCGCGCTTCCGTCCATATTTCCGACAAAACCTTGCAAATTTATCTCATCGCCGTTCAAATCTGCGCGTCCGCCAATTGGAACTTGGCAGCCGCCTTCTAGAGTTCGCAAAAACGCCCGTTCCGCCAAAATGCAAGTTTCCGTATTTTTGTCATTTATCGGCTTTAATAATTCTTCTGTTTCCACGTCGTCGTTTCTGATTTCAATACCAATAACGCCTTGCGCGACGGCGGGCAACATTATCTCGAACGGGATTTTTTGTTTTATAAAAGAATCGAGTCCAAGCCGATGAACGCCCGCAAAAGCGAGAATCATTGCGTCAAGACGTGCTTCTTCCATTTTTTTGATGCGCGTCGGCACATTTCCGCGAATCTCGACAATCTGCAAATCAGCCCGATAAGCCAGCAATTGGCTTTTGCGCCGCAAACTTCCCGTCGCCACACTTGCTTTTGGCGGCAAATCATCTATCGAAGAAAATTTCGTGGAAATTAAAACGTCATTGGGAATTTCTCGCATCATTACCGCGCCGATTTTTAAATCGTCGGGCAAAGTCGTCGGCAAATCTTTGAGGCTGTGAACAGCTAAATCTATTTCGCCATTTAAAAGTTTTTCTTCAATTTGTCGAGTGAACAAACCTTTGTCGCCGATTTTCGAGAGCGCGGTTTCAAGCAGCGCGTCGCCCATCGTTTCGATAATTCTTATTTCCAAATTAAGGAGCGGAAAAAACGATTGCAGAAGTTGAGCGACAAACCGTGTTTGCCAAAGCGCAAGCTGACTGCCGCGCGAACCTAAAACAAGTTTATTTTTCAACGCTTCACTTCTCCCAACGCCGTTTGTTTCATCGCGTAAAGCTGTTTGACCAGATTTTTATGCTCGTCGAGTTCGCTTCTGACATCCTTTTGCCGCGCCATTCGGTGAAACCAAGCCGCATTTGCCGCTAGAAATTCCTTGACTTTTTTGAATTCTTCGATTGATTTATCATCGGGTCTGTTTCCTGATTTAAATGATACGGGCAGAAGCGGAAGCGAATAATACCAAACCAGAAAATCGCCCATTTCGCGGTAAATAATTTTTTTGACCTTCGACATTTCCGCCATTCTCTTCTTAAAATTTTTGTCCACGACCGAGTATAAATCGTCAATGTTTTTGAGCGAAACAAATTCGTTTTTGGCAACTTCGGGAGCTATATTACGCGGCAAAGCGATGTCAATCAACAGAATTTTTCTGCTCTGTTGCTCAAAATCCGGCGAAAATAAAATGTAATCTGGCGAGCTTGTCGAACTAATAATAATATCGGTTTCGTTCAGGCAATCGCGGAAATTCTCAAAATCAATTATCTCGCTTTCAAATTTGTAGGATTTGTGCAGTTCGTCTAAAAATTCTTTGGCATTTTCTTTTGTCCGGTTTGTTACCAGAATTTTGCCGACGTTCTTTTTCAAAAGACATTCGGCGGTCAGCCGCGCCGTTTCTCCCGCGCCGACAATCAAAATCATTTTGTCGTTTAACGAACCGTAAGTTTTCAAAGCAAAATCAACGGCTGCCAGACTAATGGAAACCGCACCTTTATGAATCGAAGTTTGCGTATAAGTTTGTTTGCCGATTTTCAGCGAGCGTTGCAAAAGCTGATTAAGAATTTTGTCGGTATAATTTCCGTCTTTGGCGAGTGCGTAAGAATGTCTTAGCTGCTGCAGGATTTGCGTGTCGCCGATTATTTTTGAGTCAACACTCGTTGCAACCCGAAAAAGCTGCTGGCAAGCGGCGCAGGAAATAAACGAGAAAAAATCTTCTTTGTTGACGGTTTCCGAGGCGTTCTTAAAATCAATCAGCAAATTTTTGTAATAATCAAAATCAACTTCGCCCGTCGGATAAACGCCATAAATTTCCGTCCGATTGCAGGTGGACAAAATCATACATTCGGAAAGCGTTTCCCTGAGTTTCGCCAGCAACTCAGACATTTCATTTTCTTGAACGTAAATTTTTTCTCTGACCTGAATCGAAGCAGTTTTATGATTTACTCCGAAGGCAAACAGGATTGGCTGATTATTTGCTTGTTCCACGCTGTTTTCCAAAATTTCTTATTCAGTCTGCGGTTAAGTATTTGATTTTCGATTGTTTCGACATCGTCATTGATGATTTAGTCTGATAAATTATCTTTCACTGTAAGATTATCGAATTTTCTCCCAAAATTCCATTTGAAAAATGATAATTGCTGCTAATTATATAAATTAAATAAGACATTTGGAAAAACACACAATCTTCGGCAATTTTGAGAAAATACAAGACAACAAATCTAAACCGATGATGATAAAATTAATCTTAGATATTTATACAGAATTTACGCGGCTTGGGCAAATAAATACTTGCAATTTACTTTTGCACAAGTAACAAAATGGTGTTTCGCTGATTCTGCGATATAGACAGAACAAATTGATTTAACACAGCAGATTAATAATTTTAAACCAAACAAATAAAAAAAATCTATGAATTTTCCCAGAGCAAGCGGCATTTTGCTGCACATAACTTCGCTGCCGAGCAGATTCGGTATTGGCGATTTGGGTGATGAAGCGTATAAATTTGCAGATTTTTTAGCAAATGCCAAACAAACTTACTGGCAAATTTTGCCTTTATCTCCGACAGGTTACGGCGATTCGCCTTATCAATGTTTTTCGGCATTTGCGGGAAATACGAATCTGATTGCGCCCGAAAAACTGGTCGAAGACGGATTTTTAACTTTTGACGAAATTAATCAAAAGCCGGATTTTCCGGTCGGGCGGGTTGATTTCGGCAAACTTTATGATTGGAAAAATTGGATTTTAAGTTTGGCTGACGAGCGTTTTCAGCAGACGACAAACGGTGATTTGCGCGGAGAGTTTGAAACTTTTTGCCAGCAGGAAGCGGCTTGGCTCGATGATTACGCACTTTTCCGCGCCGTCAAAAAATCGCAAGACCAACGGCTTTGGCTCGAATGGGACGAACCGCTTCGTTTGCGCGCGGAAAACGCTTTGAACCGAGCGCGTGAAGATTTGCGCGAAGATATTCAGTCGCAAAAGTTTCAGCAATGGCTTTTTTTCCGGCAATGGAACGAACTAAAAAATTACTGCGCGTCAAAAAACATTAAAATTGTCGGCGACGTGCCGATTTTTATCTCGCTTGATTCGGCGGACGTTTGGTGTCATCCGTCGCAGTTCAAACTCGACGAGCAAAACCGCCCGCGTTTTGTCGCCGGAGTTCCACCCGATTATTTTTCGGCGACCGGACAACTCTGGGGCAATCCGATTTATGATTGGCAGCAGATGCAGGAAGACGGGTTTGACTGGTGGACGCGCCGCGTTAAAGCAGCTTTGAAACAAGTTGACATCGTGCGGGTTGACCATTTTCGCGGCTTTGCGGCGGCGTGGGAAGTTCCGGGCGGCGACAAAACGGCAGTCAACGGGCAATGGGTTTCTGTGCCGGGCAATGAATTATTTAACGCCCTGAAAAACGCCATCGGCGATCTGCCGTTTTGGGTGGAAGATTTGGGCGTGATTACGCCTGATGTTGAACAGCTGCGCGATTCGTTCGGCTTACCCGGAATGCGGATTTTGCAGTTTGCCTTCGGCGGCGATACAAAAAGTTCCTACCTGCCGCATAATTATATTCAAAATTGCGTTGCCTACACGGGAACGCACGATAACGATACAACCGTCGGCTGGTTTAATTCGCAAGCCGGAAAAGGCTCAAAGCGCGACGAAGCGGAAATTAGTAAAGAATGTTGGTTTTGTCTGAAATACTTGAACACCGACGGGCGCGAAATTAACTGGGATTTTATCCGCGCAGTGTGGGCTTCGGTGGCAAACTCGGCGATTACGCCGATGCAGGATTTGCTTGGTTTAGATAATGAAGCAAGAATGAATCTGCCCGCGTCGAGTTCGGGAAATTGGTATTGGCAATGCAAAGACGATGATTTTTCGGATGAGCTAGCGGGCAGATTGCGCGGGTTGACGGAAATTTACGGGAGAAGTTAACCATTTATTAACACTTGTTTGACATAAATTTTCTTGAGTAAATTTTTAAAGTTTTGAGTTCCAACTAAAGGTTGGCTTTTCGCCAGCTAAGAGCCAACCTTTAGTTGGAACTCAAAACGCTTGGCACACATCTTAATTATCAAAATTAAGATTACAAAGCACTATTCATCTTTTGTTATTTTATAATGAGCAAAATGCGCCGCGCCGAGCAGGGCGGCTTTGTCGTTTAAAACAACGCGCACCGGCATTTGTTCGAGCAGTCCGCGCATTCGTCCTTTTGCCAGAAATGAATCAATAAAAAAATTTTCTTTTAATTTCGGTAAAATTTTCGGCGCAATGCCGCCGCCGACAAAAATGCCGCCGGTCGTCAATATCTTTAATGCCAGATTTCCGGCTTCCGCACCGTAAAGCGAAACAAAAATATCGAGAGTTTGCTCGCAAATAGCGGATTTGCCTTCAAGACCGTTTTGGGAAACAACCGCGCCGACATCACCGCTTGCTTTGATTTCTTCCGCCAGCCAAACGGGTTCTTCCGCCCGTTTGGTATCGCGCAAAAACTCATAAATGTTTTGCAAACCCATTCCCGAAACGACACGCTCAACACTAACGCGGTCAAATTTAGTCAGCAAATAACGCAAAAGTTCAATTTCGAGTTCATTACGCGGAGCAAAATCCGTATGTCCGCCTTCGCTGGCAAACGGACGCAGTTCGCCATTTTTATTGTGTATTCCGGCTTCGCCAAGCCCCGTTCCGGCGGAAATAATCGCGCAGTTACCTGTCGGATTCGATTCGCCCTGATTGAGAACGGCAAAGTCAGTTTCTTCGAGTTCATTCAAACCATAGGCGTTAGATTCAAGGTCGTTAATTAGCCCGATGTAGTCGTGTCCGATTAGTTCGGCTGTTTCGCCAGTATCAACAATCCAAGGCAGGTTTGTAATTTTCGCCGTTTTGCCGCGCACCGGACCCGGCACGCCAAAGCAAGCGCGGTCAACCGAATGTGAACCGTCTCCCAAAAAACTTTGGACAACTTCCAGCAGACTTTTGTATGCAGAACTTGAAAACTTTTTCTCTGCAATAGACCGAAAGCCTTGTTCGGTTTTTTCAAACAAAGCTAATCGTGTATTTGTTCCGCCAATATCGCCTGCTAAAATCATTTTTATAAAAAAGAAATAAGTATTTTAATTACTGAAAACTGTATTTTTCATTTTTGCTTCGGGAAGATTGTTCCGGCAGTTGTTTATTCTTGAATGCAAAGACACAAATGAAACTTTCTAAAGCAAAACAGCAAAATATTCATAATTAAAGCATAATTTAACTTTAATGTGTAGATTAATGAGTAATGATCCAATAAATCTTTAAAAATAATCCTGATTTTAAGGTGTCCGCTTTTTATTCACTTATTTATCTCCAGATGTTTTTACCTTTTCCTGTTTAAATTTGTATGCGGCAGTAAATTCAGGAATAATCTTTACACTTAATAAAATAAGGTATATTTTTTACTGTAACTTTAATTGCAAATATGAGCATCTGCCAAATTCGACAGAACTAGTATAATAAGAGTAATTAACCAGTAATTTATCTCTATGAAAAAAGATGGTTTTCACGACAGAGAGCAATTATCACCAGAAGCAGATTCTGTTTCTGAGCCGCAATCCTCATCCATACCAAAACCGCCGAGTATTCTTGTGCACTTTAATCCAAGTGTTCTTGTCGGACAAACTCTCGACGGACGTTTTTTGATTATCCGGGATTTATCTGAAAATGATGCGGCAGACAAAGGCGGCATCGGCTTGGTTTATCTGGCGCAGGATTTAAAACTGCTTGGTAAAAGAGTAGTTATCAAGATTCTACGTGAAGCATCGCTGAAGAACGCCGACCTTGCCAGAAAATTTCAGCACGAAAGGGAAGCCTTGATTCGGCTTGATCATCCGAATGTGGTCAGAATTCTTGATTCGGGAGTTCTCTCCGACGGTAATCCATATATGGTTATGGATTACATTGACGGCTATTCTCTTCGCCGTGTGCTGACGGAAAATAAAGAATTATCTTTTGAGTTTTGCGCTCACATTATTGAATCCATAACCGAGGCACTTTCTGCCGCGCATTCAAAAAAAATTCTGCACCGCGACATCAAACCTGAAAATATTATGCTCACGCCGCAGGAAGAAGGAGCAGAGCATATTCGTTTAATTGATTTTGGTATTGCCAGAGTTGGGGATTCAGCACTTGCGCCGGCAACGCAGATTGAGCGCGGTATCGGAACAATTCTTTATATTGCGCCCGAACAACTATTGGGACAACTTGACCAAACACCTTCGGTTGACATTTATGCCTGTGCCATTGTTGCTTATGAAATGTTGACGGGCAAATTACCGTTTAGTCCACACACGATTGTTGAAATGTTTGAGCTGCAGCGGCAGGGAATCAAAACACAACCGAGAGATGTTCGCCCTGAGATTTCGGAAGAAGCAGAAAGGATTCTTTTGCAGGCACTCGCTTTTGACCCGGCGGACAGACCGCAAGATGTTCGGGTGTTTGGACGCTCGCTCACCAATGCCTTGCGCCACGCTGGAGATACAAAACAACATTATATAAGCGACCAAAAAAATGAAAACGATGATTTGGTCGGAAAAACAAATTCACAATCCGGAAGAAAAACAAATTCGCAATCCGGTGAAAAGAATGCAAATCTTTTTATCAGTCCAGGTATCAAAGCTAAAACAATTGACCCGACCCAGCCTTCGGTTGATTCAAATAAAATAATTCACAGCATTACCGATTTGCCAAAAAAATATGGAAATAAGCCGAAACAGAGCAAAACTTTGATTTGGTTTGGTTTGGGGATATTAGTTTTAGCTGTGGTTTCATCACTTGTTGGTTTAGTCTGGTGGAAAAATTCTGAAAATACTGCGGCGAACAACAACATTTCTAATGCTAATATCGCAGCAAACTTAAATAACGAAAAGGTTTCCGATGCTCCGCGCCGTGAAATCTCTTATCATCTAAACGTCCAGAAGATGCGCGACGGCAAGCCTTATGAAAAACCATTTCGCTCATCTGGAAGGGAGATTTTTGAAAGCGGCTATAAATTTAAGATGGTTCTGGAAAGCGATGCTGACGGCTATCTTTATCTTTATAACGAAGGTAAAAATAAAAAAGGAGAAATCGAGTATTATCTTCTTCATCCGATTTTGCGGCAGAAAGAATCGGCACAGGTTAAGGCAAATCAAGAGATAGAAACAGGATACAACTTTTTTAGCGGTGGAAAAGGAACGGAAATTCTTTGGATTATTTGGACAAAGCAGGGAAATAATGTTTTAGAAGCGGCAAAACAGTCGGCACTCGAAACGCAAGGCGGTGTCGTTAGTGACGAAGAAATTGCTCGTCAGTTAGACGGTTTTTTGCAGCGTGGCAAAAAGACAGAGGCAGATAAAGATACTGCCAACCAGCAAACAATTGTAGAAGGAGAAGGCGACGTAGTGATACATCGGCTGGAACTTGAACATAGATAATCTGAGTTCGACAAAAGAGAAAAGGCACACCGCTGCATGAACAAAAAGATATTGACCACTCTGGATTTGTGAGCATAAAAATCTGCCAAAAATGTAAGCGTCCGTTTATGGCGGACAACGAGTTTTGCCCGCATTGTCCTGAACCTTACACTTGGAATCAGGAATCGTGGGCAAATTTGGGCTGTCTTCTTCTGACGATTGTGCCGCTTTTTGTGATGATTTTATTTTGGCTGTTTTTCTTTTTCGGGATTTTCTTTCGATGAATGAAAAAGTGAAAAAGTTTGAAAGGGAAAAAAGCTTGAGCCTTGTTAATCTGCTTTTCTCCTTTTTCACATTTTCACTTTTTCACATTTTCACTTTTCTGCTCCGTCAAACTTGTCGCAATCGCATCAATTATTCTCGAACTATCACCTTTGCGCGTAACATTGTTGTTGATAATAGCAAAAGCGTA
>JACCYR010000130.1 GCA_013696385.1 Acidobacteriota bacterium | reverse complement strand
ATTTATGAGGTAAAAGCAAAAGTTGTAATTAACGCAGCAGGCGTGTTTTGCGATGAAATCCGCCAACTTTCCAACCGAAATTCAAATAAAATAATCGCGCCCAGTCAAGGAATTCATCTCGTTTTTAGTAAATCATTTTTGCCCGGCGAAAACGCGCTGATGATTCCGAAGACCAGCGACGGACGGGTTTTATTTGCAATTCCCTGGCATGATAAAATCCTTATTGGCACAACCGACACGCCGATTGAAAAAGCCGAACTTGAGCCGCAAGCGTTTGCAGAAGAAATCAAATTTATTCTGCAAACGGCAGAAAATTATCTAGCAAAATTGCCGCAGCGCGAGGATGTTTTGAGCGTTTTCGTCGGCATTCGTCCGCTTGTAAAATCGGGAATCTCGCAAAACACTGCAAAACTTTCCCGCGACCACACAATCGAAATTGATAAATCAAATTTGCTGACAATCACTGGCGGAAAATGGACGACATATCGAAGAATGGCGGAAGATGCTGTCAATCAAGCTGTAAAAATCGTCGGTTTATCAAAGAAAACTTCACCGACAAAGGATTTGAAAATTCACGGCTTTTGCCAAGCCGCGAAACAATTTGGCGATTTGGCGATTTACGGCGCGGACGCGGTTAAGATACAAAAACTTATTGCGGAAAATCCAATTTTAGCGGAAAAGCTGCACGAGGATTTGCCGTATTGTTTGGCGGAAATTGTTTGGTCAGTCAGACACGAAATGGCGCAAACGGTTGAAGATGTTTTGGCGCGTCGAACTCACGCTTTGTTTTTGGACGCAAAAGCGGCAATCGAAATTGCGCCGACAGCGGCGGCGATTATGGCGAAAGAATTGGGAAAAGATGAAATCTGGATTACCGAACAAATCAACGAATTTAACAAAACGGCGAAGAATTATTTGATTTGAAAGTAAAGAATAATTGCCCGCGAAACACACGAAACATACTAAAAAAAACAAAAAGGACAAATATCAAAAAATTTATTAGAGAAGAATATCAAACCTTTGTTCACTTTCTTTTATTTCGTATGTTTCGTGTGTTTCGCGGGCGAGAAAATCAACCCAAATTCAAAGATTTCAAATACTGACGAAAATCCGCGCTCAACTCATCGCGCTTTAACGCAAATTCAACCGTCGCAATCAAAAATCCGAGTTTGTCGCCCGCGTCGTGGCGCACGCCGTCGAGTTTAACGGCGTAAAACGGTTTGCCTTCGTCAAGCAGAAAACGCATCGCGTCGGCAACTTGAATCTCGCCGCCCGCGCCCGGTTTTGTTTTTTCGAGTGCGCCGAAAAGTTCGGGCGTAAAAATATATCGCCCGATAACCGCCATATCCGAAGGCGCGTCTGCAAATTTCGGCTTTTCGACAATGCTTTTGATTTTAAAAATATTTGGTTCAACTTCCTCCGCATCAATTACGCCGAACCGCGAAATTGCTTCACCTTTAACCTGCATTGTCGCCAGCACCGGCGCACTGTATTTTTGATAAACTTCAATTAATTGCTTGAGCGCAGGTTTTTTCGCGTCAATTACATCATCGGCAAGCAAAACGGCAAACGGCTCATCGCCGACAAAATCTTTCGCCTGATAAATTGCGTGTCCTAAACCTAATGCCTGCTTTTGCCGCGTATAACTGATTTTAACGAGATCGGCAAGGGCGCGGACTTGTTTAAACAATTCAATTTTACCGCGTTCCTGCAAAACTGCTTCGAGTTCAAAGGAAATATCGAAATGATCTTCAATTGAGCTTTTGTCGCGTCCGGTAACAATCAGGATTGATTCGATTTCCGAAGCGACGGCTTCTTCAACCGAATATTGAATCAGAGGTTTGTCAACTAGCGGCAGCATTTCTTTCGGGGAAGATTTGGTTGCCGGTAAAAATCTTGTTCCCAAACCGGCGGCGGGAAAAACTGCTTTGCGAATTTTTTGTTTCATATAAATACTGTTAAATTATGATTTTGTCATTAAGTCATATACAAAAGGCAAAATCATAATTGTAGGTGAAAAATGACTGAGAAACAAATATTTAAAACGGTACTTGAAGAAAGACAGCAAATCGGAAGAAGCGTGATGTTTTGGAAAAACAAAGTAGTATTTTTAACCGGCGCGTCAAGCGGTATCGGCAAAGCGTTGGCTTTGGAAATCGCAAAACGCGGCGCGGTTGTCGGATTATTAGCGCGGCGCGAGGAACTTCTGCGGGAAATTGTCGGTAAAATTGAGCAAAACGGCGGAACAGCAAGATATTTTGCCTGTGATATAACAGACGAAAATGCGGTTGCAGACGCGGCGAAAAATCTGCAAAAAGAGTTTGGCAGGATAGATGTTTTAATTGCCAACGCGGGAATCGGCGGAAACAACGAAGCCGCGCGAGAATTAAACGCCGCAGCCGTTACAAAAGTTATCAACACAAATTTAATTGGCGCGGTTAATGCAGTTTCGGCAGTTCTGCCGGATATGTTAGAGCAAAAAAGCGGGCAGCTCGTCGCTATTTCAAGTCTGGCAGGTTTTCGCGGTTTGCCGAAATCGGCGGCTTATTGTGCTTCAAAAGCCGGAATGACCGCATTTTTTGAAAGCGTCCGATTGGACGCGCAGGACAAAGGCATTGACGTTACAATCATTCAGCCGGGCTTTATCAAAACGCCGTTGACAGCCGGACGAGAAGCAAAAATGCCGTTTTTGATGGAACTCGAAGATTCGATTCCGCATTTTCTCGGCGCAATTGAAAATAAGAAAAAATTTGCCGCATTTCCGTGGCAATTAGCAGCTTTTGTCCGCGCCGGACGCATTTTTCCCGCTTGGCTGTATGACGCTATTGCCGGACGCGCAAAATACCGAGCGTAATTTGTAAATGGTTAATTGTTAATCCGCCTGTGATTCGTTCTTTCCAATTAACTATTTACAATTAACCGTTTATGAATCTTTTACAAGCAATAATTCTTGGCATTGTCCAAGGTTTAACCGAATTTATTCCAATTAGTTCAACAGCGCATCTGGTTTTTGCCAGCCGTTTTACCAATCTTTACGAAGGAAATGCCGAACAAATAACCGCGACGATTGCCGTTCTGCAACTCGGCACATTAGCAGCGGTTTTAATTTACTTTGCCGCCGATATTTTGAGCATTACTGCCGCGTTTGTCCGCGACCATTGGAATTTATTAACGCGCAAACGTCCGATGAGATTTTCCGGCACAAACGGAGTGCGCCCAATGTGGCTTTCCGAAGAAGCGTGGCTCGGCTGGCTGATTATTATTGGCTCAATTCCAATTGGAATTATCGGGTTGTTATTCAAAGATTTAATTGAAGGCGAGGCGACAAAAAATCTCTGGGTTATTTCCATAATGCTGATTTCTGTTGCCGTTTTGCTGACGTTTGCCGAACTTGTCGGCAAACGTCGCAAAGAACTCAGAGATTTTGGTATAATTGATGCACTGGCAGTCGGTTTTGCCCAAGTTCTAGCATTGGTGCCGGGAGCAAGCCGCTCAGGTTCGACACTGATGGGCGGGCTTTTCGCCGGGCAAAAACGCGAAGCCGCCGCGAAATTTTCTTTTCTGCTTTCGATTCCCGCGATTGCGGCAAGCGGTTTATTGGAACTCAAAGAAGCGTGGTTGCTTTTGCCTCAGACAAGTTTTATGCCTCTTTTAGTTGGAACGATTGTTTCGGCAGTGGTCGGTTATTTTTCGATTTGGTTTCTTCTGGCTTTCCTGCGACGAAACTCAACCGCCATTTTTATTATTTATCGTGTTGTGCTGGGTGTTATAATTCTTGTATT